>NZ_FYAW01000057.1:0-1985 GCF_900185735.1 Stappia sp. P2PMeth1
CGCGTCTGCCCCGGCCCGCGCGCCGCGCCGCCCGGCCGCGCCGCCGCCCCGCGAGGACTGGCGCGACGCCGGCTACGGCTACGACGACAGCTACGGCGCGCCGCGCGAGGCCGGCTATGATGAGGCCCGCTACGACGATCCCCGTTACGAAGACGCCCGCTACGAGAATGCCCGCTACGAGGGGGATGAGGCCCCGTATGACGGGCTGGCGGACGCGGAATACGGCCATGAGCGCCCGGCGCCGATGCCGCCGCGCGGCGGCTGGCGCGAGGAGCGCGGCGACGACGACCTGCGGCCGCTGATCCGCGACCTTGCCCACCGGGTCGAGCGGGCGAGCGGGGCGCGCGACGACCGGCTCGACGTGCTGCGGCGCGAGATCGCCGACCTGCGGGGCTTCCTGACCCAGAGCCTGCGCGCCGAGCGCGAGCGCGCCGCCTCCCGCGACAGCGGCGAGATGCGCCGCCTGTCCGACGCGGTGGAGCGGCTGCGCGCCGATCGGGGCGACATGCGCCTCGTCCGCGAGCTGCGGTCCGAAATCGCGGATCTGCGCGCGATGATCGGCCACTCGAATGTCGAGGGCATGCTGACGACGCTGGAAAGCGGCTATGCGCATCTGGTCCAGCGCCTCGACGAGATGGCGCGCGACCGGCTGGAGCCGCGCCTCGTCGCCGAACTCGGCCAGCGCCTTGCCGACATCGAGGATGCCTTCCGCATCGTGCCGCGCGGCGACCAGCTCGCCGCCCTGGATGACCGCGTCGCCGATATCGGCCACCGGGTCGAGGAACTGGTCCGCCGCAGCGGCGGTGCCGATCTCGACCTGCTGCGCGGCGAGATCCGCAGCGTGCGCGATCTGGTCGAGCGGTTCGACGTCGGCGACCTGCTCGCCGGCATCGACGAGCGCATGAGTGCCCTGGCCCGGCGCTTCGACACCATCGACCGGCTGGTCGAGGAGCAGCGCCACCTCGCCGAGCGGATGGGCGCCATCGAGCACCGGCTGCCGCAGTCGGGCGCCGTCGACCGGCTGCAGGACCGGCTGGAGGAAATCGCCAGCATGCTGGCCGACGACCGCAACAGCCGCGCCGATCCGCAGCTCGACGAGAAGCTCGGCGAGATTTCCGGCCGGCTGAAGCGGATCGAGACCGCGCGGCAGATGCCGCCGAGCTATGATGCCGCCTTCACCCTGCTGGAAAAGCGGCTTGCCGCCATCGACGGCAAGATCAACGCCCTCGACCGGCCCGACCGGGTGACGCTCGTTGCCGAAGGTCAGCAGGCCAGCATCGAGGCCGATCTGATCGCCCGTCTCGAGGCCGGCATCGCCAATCTCAACGAGCGCTTCGAGACCGGCCGTGCTTCCGCCGGCGGCGACGAGTTCGAAAGCCTGCGCCGGGAGATCGCCTCCTTGCGCGACAGCGTCGCCCAGCCGGTGTCGGTGGGCGAACTCGAGGCACAGCTCCGCGATCTGGCCGAGGCCGTCAGCCGTGGCTCCGCCAGCGACGACGCGGCGGTTCTCTCCCAGGTCGAGGACAAGATCGCGGCGCTTGCCGCCAAGCTGGATGCCGCCGACAGCGGCTTTGCCCGGCTCGGCGAGATCCAGAGCGCGCTGCAGGCGGGCGGAACCGGCGGCGACGTCGCCCAGGCCCTGCGCGGCGACCTGCATCGGCTGATGGAGGCGGCGACCAATTCCGAGCGCCGCTCGCGCGAATCCATGGACAGCGTCCAGGACGTGCTTGCCTCGATCAACAACCGGCTGATGGCGCTGGAGCAGGACGCCCGCATGGCGGCCATGCCCGCCTCCCGTCCCGAGGACGACCGGCCGCTGGAGCCCGGCTCGGGCAAGCCGCGCGTCCGCCAGCAGGCGCCGCCCCGGACGGAGGCGCCGGTGCCGCCGCGCGCCGAGGCATCGGTTGCCGCAAGCGACGAGCCGCTGCCGCAGCGTCCCGCCGCCCGGCCCGCACAGAGCCGGCCTGCTGCGGCCATGGGCGCCA
>NZ_FYAW01000052.1:2500-5635 GCF_900185735.1 Stappia sp. P2PMeth1
CGTTCCGTTGCTTGCCGGCGATCAGTTGGAGGGCTTCGGCCCGAGAATTGGTCCCTTTACTGAGCGGAGGATTAAGCCTCCGGAGCGCTGCTGACCGCGCGCATCGCTGGATATGATCTCGTGAAACTGGTCTTAGTATCGATGCCTGGTGCCACCTTCGGCTGGCACCATGGATGGGCATTGATAATGAGAGTGATCAAGTGCCTTAAGGGCATTCGGTGGATGCCTTGGCGACAAGAGGCGATGAAGGACGTGATACGCTGCGATAAGCCGTGGGGAGCTGCGAATAAGCTTTGATCCGCGGATTTCCGAATGGGGAAACCCACTCCGTAAGGAGTACCCGCAAGGGAGCGAACCCGGGGAACTGAAACATCTCAGTACCCGGAGGAAAGGACATCAACAGAGACTCCGTTAGTAGTGGCGAGCGAACGCGGACCAGGCCAGTGGCTTGTGCTTAAGAACCGGAACCGTCTGGAAAGTCGGACCATAGCGGGTGATAGTCCCGTACGGGTAGAAAGAGCATGAGTCCTCGAGTAGGGCGGGACACGTGAAATCCTGTCTGAACATGGGGGGACCACCCTCCAAGCCTAAGTACTCCTTGTCGACCGATAGCGAACAAGTACCGTGAGGGAAAGGTGAAAAGCACCCCGACGAGGGGAGTGAAACAGACCCTGAAACCGGATGCCTACAAACAGTCGGAGGGCGCAAGCCTGACGGCGTACCTTTTGTATAATGGGTCAGCGACTTAATTTGACATGCAAGCTTAAGCCGGAAGGTGTAGGCGCAGCGAAAGCGAGTCTGAATAGGGCGATTTAGTATGTCGGATTAGACCCGAAACCGAGTGATCTAGCCATGACCAGGTTGAAGGTGCGGTAACACGCACTGGAGGACCGAACCCACGCCTGTTGAAAAAGTCGGGGATGAGTTGTGGCTAGGGGTGAAAGGCCAATCAAACTCGGAAATAGCTGGTTCTCCGCGAAATCTATTTAGGTAGAGCGTCGGACGAATACTTCTGGGGGTAGAGCACTGGATGGGCTATGGGGACTCACCGTCTTACTGATCCTAACCAAACTCCGAATACCAGAAAGTACTATCCGGCAGACACACAGTGGGTGCTAACGTCCATTGTGGAGAGGGAAACAACCCTGACCGCCAGTTAAGGTCCCCAAATCATGGCTAAGTGGCAAAGGATGTAGGACTCCCAAAACAACCAGGATGTTGGCTTAGAAGCAGCCATCATTTAAAGAAAGCGTAACAGCTCACTGGTCTAAACAAGGGGTTCCGCGCCGATAATGTAACGGGGCTCAAGCCATGTACCGAAACTGCGGGTTCAGCGTAAGCTGAGCGGTAGCGGAGCGTTCCGTAGGCCTGCGAAGGGAGACCCGTGAGGGCTCCTGGAGGTATCGGAAGTGCGAATGCTGACATGAGTAACGATAAAGGGGGTGAGAGACCCCCTCGCCGAAAGTCCAAGGGTTCCTGCGCAACGCTAATCGGCGCAGGGTTAGCCGGCCCCTAAGGCGAGGCCGAAAGGCGTAGTCGATGGGAATGCAGTTAATATTCTGCAGCCTGCGGGTAGTGACGGATGCCGTGTGTCGTATCCCCTTACTGGATTGGGGGTGCGGTGAAGGTGTTCCAGGAAATAGCTCCCGCGTACAGACCGTACCCGAAACCGACACAGGTGGACTGGTAGAGCATACCAAGGCGCTTGAGAGAACTATGCTGAAGGAACTCGGCAAATTGCTCCCGTAAGTTCGCGAGAAGGGAGCCCCGGGCTTGGGCAACCAGGTTCGGGGGGCACAGACCAGGGGGTGGCGACTGTTTATCAAAAACACAGGGCTCTGCGAAGCCGCAAGGCGACGTATAGGGTCTGACGCCTGCCCGGTGCCGGAAGGTTAAGAGGAGGTGTGCAAGCACCGAATTGAAGCCCCGGTAAACGGCGGCCGTAACTATAACGGTCCTAAGGTAGCGAAATTCCTTGTCGGGTAAGTTCCGACCTGCACGAATGGCGTAACGACTTCCCCGCTGTCTCCAGCATAGACTCAGTGAAATTGAATTCCCCGTGAAGATGCGGGGTTCCTGCGGTCAGACGGAAAGACCCCGTGCACCTTTACTACAGCTTCACACTGGCATTCGTGTCGACATGTGTAGGATAGGTGGTAGACGTCGAAGCAGGAGCGCCAGCTCTTGTGGAGTCACCCTTGAAATACCACCCTTGTCGTCATGGATGTCTAACCGCGACGCAACAACGTCCGGGACAGTGTGTGGCGGGTAGTTTGACTGGGGCGGTCGCCTCCCAAATGGTAACGGAGGCGCGCGATGGTGGGCTCAGAACGGTCGGAAATCGTTCGTCGAGTGCAATGGCATAAGCCCGCCTGACTGCGAGACTGACAAGTCGAGCAGAGACGAAAGTCGGTCATAGTGATCCGGTGGTCCCTCGTGGAAGGGCCATCGCTCAACGGATAAAAGGTACGCCGGGGATAACAGGCTGATGATTCCCAAGAGTCCATATCGACGGAATCGTTTGGCACCTCGATGTCGGCTCATCACATCCTGGGGCTGGAGCAGGTCCCAAGGGTTCGGCTGTTCGCCGATTAAAGTGGTACGTGAGCTGGGTTCAGAACGTCGCGAGACAGTTCGGTCCCTATCTGCCGTGGGTGTAGGAGAATTGAGAGGATCTGTCCCTAGTACGAGAGGACCGGGATGGACGCACCTCTGGTGGACCTGTTGTCGCGCCAGCGGCATAGCAGGGTAGCTATGTGCGGAACGGATAACCGCTGAAAGCATCTAAGCGGGAAACCGGCCTCAAAACCAGTTCTCCCTATCAGAGCCGTGGAAGACCACCACGTCGATAGGCCGGGTGTGGACGTGCAGCAATGCATGAAGCTTACCGGTACTAATAGCTCGACCGGCTTGATCACTCTCATTAATCAATGCCCATCCATCGTCCCCA
Organism: Stappia sp. P2PMeth1; assembly: GCF_900185735.1. Lineage (NCBI taxonomy): Bacteria > Pseudomonadati > Pseudomonadota > Alphaproteobacteria > Hyphomicrobiales > Stappiaceae > Stappia > Stappia sp. P2PMeth1. Next base: position 5,451 of record NZ_FYAW01000052.1, read on the forward strand.
AAAGACGAAACAAAACCTAAGACCAGTTCACGATTTTTGCGCTCTGCCGGCCTGGTGGCCATTGCGGGGACCCAAACACCCGATCCCATCCCGAACTCGGAAGTGAAACGCCCCAGCGCCAATGGTACTGCGTCTCAAGACGTGGGAGAGTCGGTCGCCGCCAGGCCCGCAAAGCGCAAAAAAAA
>NZ_FYAW01000035.1:0-267229 GCF_900185735.1 Stappia sp. P2PMeth1
CTGTTCTATCAACGGCTTGTCCAGAACGGAAAGAAGCCAATCGTCGCCATCGCCGCTCTCATGAGAAAGATCGTCGTCATCCTCAATGCAAGGCTCAGAGATCAGATCCAACAACAGAGTTGATGACGGCCGAGAGGATGCGGGGTCGGGCCACTTTCTCGGGGTGACGGCTGAGAGGATGAGGGGTGGTGCCTCCGTTTCAGGCTGACGCTCAAGCGTCCGCCCGACCTACTCCTCCCAACCGCCCCCCGACGCCCCCCGACGCCTCCCGACGCCTCCCGACGCCTCCCGACCTCCCGCCTAGCGCCCCCCGACGCCCCCCCCCGACGCCCTCGCGCCCTTCTTCTTGCGCATGTTCACACCCGTATCGCGATCTCGGCCGCGGCGGGTTTGCCAGCAGGGGCAGGCGGTTGCGCGACTGATTGACAGATTGTCTGATAATCTGCTAATGCCGTCCTGTCAGTTATGCAGAGGCCGCAAGCAGGGGCCGGAGAGGCCGCGCGGCGGCGTCCGGCGAAGCGTTGCGGCAGGCGGGGAGTTGCGGACATGGTCGGGCAGTCGGGCCAGCAAACGGGCCAGAAATCAGGCCAGAAATCAGACCAGAAATCAGGTGCGGGCACGAAGATCGCCTTCATCGGCCTCGGGCGGATGGGGCTGCCGATGGCGGTCAACCTGCTGAAGGCCGGCTTCGACGTGACCGGCTACGACCGGGCGACGGAGGCCGGCGTGGCCTTCGCGGCCAAGGGCGGGAGGTCAGCGGCGAGCGCCCGCGCGGCAGCAAACGGCGCCGACATCGTCATCACCATGCTACCGACCTCGGCCATCGTCGCCGCCTGCCTCATTGGTGAAGAAAACGCGCTGGCGGATGTGGCACTGGGCGCGCTGGTGATCGACATGAGCTCGTCGGTGCCCGCCGACACGCTGAAGCTCGCCGAGGCGCTGACGGCGCGCGGCCTGTCGCTGGTCGATGCGCCGGTCTCCGGCGGCGTCGGCAAGGCCATCGACGGCACGCTGGCGATCATGGTCGGCGGCGAGGCGGGCGATGCGGCCCGCGCCGAGCCGGTGCTGAAGGCGATGGGCGAGCGGATCTTCCGCGCCGGCAAGCTGGGCGCCGGCCATGTGATCAAGGTGCTGAACAACTACGTCTCGGCGGCCGGTGCGCTGGCGGCGGTGGAGGCGCTGATCGTCGGCCGCGAGTTCGGCCTCGACGAGGGCGTGATCACCGACATTCTCAACGCCTCCACGGGGCGCAACAACACGACCGAGAACAAGGTCAAGAAGTTCATCCTGTCGGGCGCCTTCAACTCGGGCTTCGACCTGGCGCTGATGTCGAAGGATATCGGCATCGCGGCGGGGCTCGCCGGCGATCTCGGCCTCGACATGAAGCTGTTGGCGCGCACCTCGCAGGAGTGGACCGCGGCGACGGACGAGCTGCCGGCCGGCGCCGACCACACCGAGATCTACCGCTATGTCGACGGCGGCTCGCGCCGTGGCTGACCTGCTCGCCGCCCTTGCCGGCCGCCTCGAGGCGGCCTCCGGCGATCCGGAGCTGACCCGGCTGTCGCCGGGCCTTGCCGTGGCGCTGGCGATCCGCGCGGGCGAGGCGCGCGCCGTGCTGCGGATCGCGGCGGGCAGGGTGGAGCCGGCGGGCGCGGACGCGTCTGCCGAAATCGAGATGACCCTCGGCGAGGGCGTGCTGGAGAAGATGCTGCAGGTGCCCCCGCCGCCGCGTCACCAGGGCTTCACGGCGCTGCAGATCGCCAATCCGGATGTGACGGTCGAGGGCGAGGATCTCGTCATCGCGCGGGCGCGCGCCGCGCTGGAGCGGCTGTTCGAATTGGCGCTGGCCGCGCCCGAACTCGCCGCACTGAGGCGCACCCGCCGCACCGAGGGGATCGCCGGGCGCAGGATCACGCTCGACTGCGCCGAAGGGCCGCTGGAGATCCACACCGATATTGCCGGGCGCAAGGGCGCCGTGCCGCTGGTCTTTTTGCACACGGCGGGGGCGGATGCGCGCCAGTTCGAGGCGCAGATGGCCGACAGCGCGCTGGGCGAGACTCATGAGCTGCACGCGCCGGACATGCCGTTTCACGGGCGCTCGATGCCGCCGCTTGGCTGGGACGGCGCGCCCTACACGCTGACGGCGGAGCGTTATCTCGACTGGGTGAGGGCCTATCTGGCGCAGGTCGTCGGCCGGCCGGCGATCCTTGCCGGCTGCTCGATGGGCGCGGCGGTGACGCTGGTCTGCGCGGCCCGCGCGCCGGAGCTGCTGCGCGGCGTGCTGGCGATCGAGCCGCCCTACCGCGCCAAGGGGCGGATCCACCGCGGCCAGAACGATGTCGGCGTCCATGCCGGCCTGCACAACGGCGCCTTCGTGCGCGGGCTGATGGCGCCGACCTCGCCGGAAGGCCGTCGCCGCCGCGCCGCCTGGATCTATTCGCAAGGCGCGCCGGGCGTCTACCAGGCGGATCTCGGCTTCTACTCGCTGGAATTCGACGGCGGGGAGACCGCCCCGATGGTGGATGCCACCCGCCTGCCGGTGGTGCTGCTGTCGGGCGCCTACGACTATTCGGCAACGCCGGAGGACGGCGCGCGGCTCTGCGCCCTGATGCCGGGCGCCCGCCAGATCGTCATGCCCGATCTCGGCCATTTCCCGATGACCGAACATCCCGACCTTTTCGCCGGCTACCTGGACCAGGCGCTGGCGCTCCTCGCCGCCGGACCCGGCGACCAACCCTCGAACGCGAGCAACTGAAGGAAGTGAACATGAGCACGAAGACCATGCGCCCCGACGGCACGCCGGCCGGCGAACGGTTCGAAGCCGGCCTCAAGACCCGCCGCGAGGTGCTGGGCGACGACTACGTGAACGCCTCGGTCAACAAGGCGACGGACTACAACTGGCCGATGCAGCAGCTCGTCACCGAATATTGCTGGGGCGATGTGTGGAACCGTCCCGGCCTCGGCCGCCGCGAACGCTCGATCCTCAATCTCGGCATGATCTCGGCGCTCGGCCGCAGCCACGAGCTGCGCCTGCATGTGCGCGGCGCGATCAACAACGGCCTCACCAAGGAAGAGATCCGCGAAATCATGCTGCAGGTCGCGATCTATTGCGGCGTGCCGGCGGGGATCGACAGCTTCCGCACCGCCCAGGACGTCTTCGACGAAATGGGCATCTGATTGCGCCGTGCCCGGAGCGACATCCGGGCAATCATTCCAGGGAGGAAGCAATGACCAAGACCACGACGAAATCCCCGTTCAGCCTGTCGCGCCGCCAGGTGCTGGCGGCCGGTGCCGCAACGGCGCTGACCATGCCGTTCTACGCGCGCCGGGGCTTTGCCGCCGACACGATCAATGTCGGCGTGATCCAGCCGCTGTCGGGCGCCAATGCCCAGTTCGGCATCAACTCGCGCAACGGCATCCAGCTCGTCGCCGACGAGATCAACGCCGCCGGCGGCATCCAGTCGATGGGCGGGGCGAAGATCAACCTGATCATCTCCGACGCCACCTCCAACCCGACCCAGGCCGCGACCGTCGCGCAGCGGATGATGTCGCAGGACGGCGTATGCGCGGTGCTCGGCGCCTTCGCCTCGTCGCTGACGCTGGCGATCTCCGAGGTGACCGAGCGGCGCGGCGTGCCGCTGCTGACCATGTCCTTCTCGGACCAGGTGACGGGCCGCGGCTTCCGCAACATCTTCCAGGTGGTGTCCAAGGCCTCGCAGCTCGGCAGCGCGACGATCACCCACACGCTCGACCTTGCCCGCAAGGCCGGCGACGAGATCACCAAGATCGCCATCATGTATGAGGACACCGCCTACGGCACCTCGCAGGCCGGCGGCCTGCGCGCCGCGGCGGAGGCCAACGGCATCGAGGTGGTGATGGACGAGGCCTATCCGCTCGGCATCACCGACGTGTCGCCGCTGATCAACCAGCTTCGCCGCACCCAGGCCCAGGCGGTGTTCCCGGTCTCCTACCTGAACGACAGCCTGCTGATCATCCGCAACATGCGCCAGCAGGGCATCAACCTGCCGACCATCGGCGGCGCGGCCGGCTATATCATCCCCGACTTCCGCAACGGCCTCGGCGAGCTTGCCGACGACGTGCTGTCGATCTCGCCGGCCGCCTACGACCAGGCGCCGGAGTTCACCGAGCGGTTCCGCGAGCGTTTCGGCTACTTCATGGTGCACGAGGCGCAGGAGCACGCCGCCTGCATGGGCGTGCTCGCCTCGGCGCTGGAGAAGGCCGGCAATGCCGACCCGCGCCAGCTCCGCGAGGTCATCGCCGCCGAGACCTTCGACGAGGGCTGGGCCACCGTCATGTCGGGCGGCAAGATCAAGTTCGACGAGACCGGCCTCAACATCCACGCGGTGCCGATGATGGTGCAGTGGCGCGGCGACGAGCTGGTGACCGTCGCCCCGGCGGAATACGCCAAGGCCGAGGCCGTCTGGCACCGCCTCTGATCCCGACCTCAAGCCCCCGCTGAGGGGCTGCCAGGCGACCGGGAGGGTCCTCAAGCGCCCTCCCGGCGAACCTTGTGAGGGGACCATGGAATACCTCATCATCCTGCTCCAGACCCTGCTCGACGGGATCATGATCGGCGGCGTCTACGCGGTGCTGGCGATCGGTCTCAGCCTCGTCTTCGGCGTCATGCACATCGTCAACTTCGCCCATGCGGAGTTCATGATGATCGGCATGTTCATCGGCTGGGCGTGCTGGCACTTTCTCGGCCTCGATCCGATGCTCGGCGCCTTCATCGCGCTCGCCGTGACCTTCGGCTTCGGCATGGTGCTGCAGCGCGTGCTGATCCGCCCGGTGCTCGGCGCGCCGCAGGTCGCGCAGATCTTCCTGACCGTCGGCATGCTGTTCGCGCTGGAAAACGCCGCCCTGATGATCATGGGCGCCGAATACCGCTCGGTGACGACGCCTTACCAGACCCAGTCGCTGACGCTGTTCTCCCATGGCGCGGAGCGGGTGCTGGTCGGCATGGACAAGCTCTATGCCTTCCTGATGGCCCTGCTGTCGGGCAGCGCGGTGTGGCTGTTCCTCAACAAGACCCGCTTCGGCGCGGCCATGCGCGCGACCTCGCAGGACCCGATGGCGGCCAAGCTGATGGGCGTCAACACCGACCTGATGTACGCGGTCGCCTTCGGCCTCGGCGTCGGCACCACCGCCTTCGGCGGCTCGGTCGTGCTGCCCTATATCACCGCCTCGCCGGCGGTCGGCTCGGGCTATGCGGTGCTGATGTTCACGGTGGTGGTGCTCGGCGGCCTCGGCTCGGTGACCGGTGCGATCATCGGCGGCATCGCCGTCGGCATCATCCAGTCCTTCTCCGCCCTGTTCATGCCGATCCAGCTCCAGAACCTCGCGCTGTTCGTGGTGTTCATCCTGGTGCTGGCGCTGCGGCCGGAAGGCATCGTCGCCCGGAGGCGCTCATGACCCGCGCCGAGACCCTGTCCATCGCCCTTCCCGCGCTGGTCGTGCTGGCGCTGATCATCGCCCCGCTCGGCCTCGATCCTTATGGCTACACGCTGCGCATCCTGTGCCTGATGCTGCTGTTCTGCGCGATGGGCCAGGCCTGGAACATCGTCGGCGGCCTCGCCAACCAGATCTCGCTCGGCCACGCCGCCTATTTCGGCATCGGCGCCTACAGTTCGACGATCCTGTTCGGCTCGTTCGGCCTCTCGCCGCTGATCGGCGTGTTCGTCGGCATGGCGCTGGCGGCGCTCTTCGCGCTGGTGCTGTCGCTGCCGACGCTCCGGCTCAAGGGCCACTATTTCGCGCTGGCGACGCTTGCCGCCGGCGAGGTCGCCCGCGTCGTCGCCAATTCCTGGACCAGCCTGACCGGCGGGCCGGTCGGCATCTCCGTGCCTTACCGTCCCGATGCCGGCTTCTGGGCGCTGCAGTTCCAGACCGTGCTGCCGAACTACTACCTGTTCCTCGGCGCCATGGTCCTGGTGTCGCTGGTGTTCTGGCGGGTCCAGACCTCGGCCTTCGGCTACCGGCTGCGGGCGATCAAGGAGAACGAGACGGCGGCCGAGGTGATCGGCGTCAACACCTACCGGGTGAAGCTGCATGCCTCGCTGCTGTCGGCGGTGCTGACCGCGATGCTCGGCACGCTCTATGCCCAGTTCCAGTTCTTCTTCGATCCCGACACGATCTTCGGCGTGGCGACGATCTCGGTGAAGATGGCGCTGATCGTCATCCTCGGCGGTGCCGGCCGGCTCTATGGCCCGTGGATCGGCGCGGCGGTGATCATTCCGCTGGAAGAGATGGCCAATTCCTATCTCGGCAACTCCATCGCCGGCCTGTCGCAATTCGCCTATGGCGTGCTGCTGATCGTGGTGATCCTGCTCAACCCGCGCGGCCTGATCTCGCTGTTCGAGTCGCTGCGCGACCGGCTCAAGCGGAGGCAGCGCGCATGAGCGGCCAGCTTCTCGAGGTGCGCAACGTCACCCGCCGCTTCGGCGGCCTGGTGGCCAATTCCAACGTCGCCTTCACCGTCGCGCCGGGCGAGATCGTCGGCCTGATCGGCCCGAACGGTGCCGGCAAGACGACGCTGTTCAACGTGCTGGTCGGGATCTATCCGCCGAGCTCGGGCGAGGTGATCTTCGACGGCAAGAGCATCGGCGGGATGAAGCCGCACCAGATCGCCAAGGCCGGCCTGACCAAGACGTTCCAGAACGTCGCGCTGTTCGCCGAAACCTCCGTGCTCGACAATGTCGTGACCGGCGGGCTGGTCAACCGCAGCCTCACGGACGCGCGCCGCTTCGCCGCCGAGTGCCTGGAGCGGGTCGGCATCGGCGCCATCGCCGGCAAGAAGGCGGGCGACCTGTCCTTCCCCGAGCGCGCCCGCGTCGAGGTGGCCCGTGCCCTGTGCACCTCGCCCAAGCTCCTGCTGCTGGACGAGGTGATGGCGGCGCTGACGCCGGCGGAGATGGAGGAGATCATCGAACTGGTGCGCTCGCTGCGCGACGAGGGCATGACCTTCATCGTCGTCGAGCACCACATGAAGGCGGTGATGAAACTGTGCGAGCGGCTGATCGTGCTGAATTTCGGCGAGATGATCGCCGACGGCACGCCGCAGGAGATCGCCGGCAACCGCAAGGTGCTGGACGCCTATCTCGGCGCCAATTTCACGACGCAAGGGGAGGGCCACTGATGCAGGCCACGGCCAGTCACACGGACGTCCTGCTGGAGATCGGCGAGCTGACCGCCGGCTATGGCGCCCAGCCGGTGCTGCACGGCATCTCGCTGCATGTGGCGCGCAACGAGTTCGTTGCCGTGATCGGCGCCAACACCGCCGGCAAGAGCACGCTTTTGCGCGCGATCTCCGGCCTTCTGCCCCAGTGCCGGGGCCGCATCGCCTTCGAGGGGCGCGACCTGACGCGGATGAAGGCGCATCAGATCGCCGGCCTCGGCATCGCCCATGTTCCGGAAGGGCGCCATGTCTTCCCCGAGATGACGGTGGAGGAAAACCTCAGGATGGGCGCCTTTTCGCATGCCGACCGGGGAGCGGTGCAGCAGGCGCTGGAGCGGGTGTTCGAGCTGTTCCCGCGGCTGAAGGAGCGGCGGGCGCAATATGCCGGCTCGATGTCCGGCGGCGAGCAGCAGATGGTGGCGGTCGGCCGCGGCATGATGCTGGAGCCCAAGCTCCTCATCCTCGACGAGCCGAGCCTCGGTCTTGCGCCGATGGTGGTGGAGGAAATGCACCAGCGCTTCCTCGACATCCACCGCTCCGGCGTCACGGTGCTGCTGGTCGAGCAGAACGTGTCGCTGGCCCTGCACAGCGCGGAGCGGGCCTATGTGATGGCCTCGGGCGCGATCGAGATCGAGGGTTCGGCGCGCGAGCTGCTGCATGACGACCGCATCCGCAAGGCCTATCTGGGCATCTGAGCGCGGATAGAAAAACGGGCGGCCCGGCAGATGTCGGGCCGCCTTTTTCAGGTTCGTTCGCCCTCAGCGCGAGGGCGACAGGGCGGCGATGTCGATCTCCGGCGCGCGGCCGTCGACGAGATCGGCGATCACCCGGCCGGAGCCGCAGGCCATGGTCCAGCCGAGCGTGCCGTGGCCGGTGTTGAGGAACAGTCGGCCGATGCCGGAGGGGCCGACATAGGGCGGGCCGTCCGGCGTCATCGGCCGGTGGCCGCACCAGAATGTCGCCTGCGCCGGATCGGCGCTGCCGCCGAACAGATCGCCGAAGGAATGTTCGAGCGCCGCCCGCCGCGCGGCGCGCAGCGCCGTGTCGAAGCCGCCGAGCTCCGCCGTGCCGCCGACGCGGATGCGCGCGCCCAGCCGGGTGATCGCGGTCTTGTAGGTCTCGTCCATGACGGTGGAGACCGGCGCCAGCGCCTCGTCGCGGATCGGGAGGGTGAGCGAATAGCCCTTCACCGGATAGATCGGCAGCTTGATCCCGAGCGGGGCGAGGGCCGCCGGCGAATGGGCGGCGAGCGCCAGCACATAGGCATCGGCCTTGCGGGTTCCTCGCGAGGTCAGCACCTCGACGATCTCGCCGCCCTCGTGCGAGAAGCCGATGAACTGCGTGCCGAAGGAAAAGCGCACGCCGAGCTCCGCCGCCATCCCGGCAAGGCGGGTGGTGAACATCTGGCAGTCGCCGGTCTCGTCGTCCGGCAGCCGCAGGCCGCCGGCGAACTCGGCCCTGGCATGGGCGAGCGCCGGCTCTGCGGCAATGCAGCCCTCGTGGTCGAGCAGCTCGCAGGGAACGCCGAACCGGCGCAGCACGTCGACATCCTTGGCGACGCCGTCGAGCTGTTTCGCGGAGCGGAAGAGCTGCAGCGTGCCGAGGCTGCGCCCGTCATAGGCAATGCCGGTCTCCTCCCGCAGGGCGCGCAACAGGTCGCGGCTGTATTCGGCGATCGGCACCATGCGCGCCTTGTTCACCGCATAGCGCGCCGAGGTGCAGTTGCGCAGCATCCTCAGCATCCAGCCCCACATGGCCGGATCTGCCCTGGGCCGCACCACCAGCGGGCCGTGCTTCATGGTCAGCCAGCCGAGCGCCTTGAGCGGCACGCCGGGCCCGGCCCAGGGGGCGGAATAGCCGGGCGAGACCTGGCCGGCATTGGCGAAGCTCGTTTCCATGCCGGCCGCCTCGCGCCGCTCGATCACCTCGACCTCGTGGCCGGCGCGGGCAAGATACCAGGCGGTGGTGACACCGATGACGCCGCCGCCGAGAACCAGAACTTTCATGTTGGAACTGCCTGATGTTGCGGCGCCGTCAGAAGACCAGGCGCCAGAAGAAGATGACACTCATGAGCCCGCCGACGGCGATGACGATGGCCCGCACCGCCTGTCGCGGCAGCGCGCGGGCGACCGGCGCGCCGGCATAGCCGCCGATGGTGGCGGCGACCATCATCACGATGGCCTGCGGCCAACTGACGAGGCCGGCCGCGGCGAAGGTCGCGACCGAGATGGCGGAGAGGACGAAGGAGAGGCCGGTCTTCAGCCCGTTCATCGTGTTGAGGTCGCGCAGGCCCCACAGCGAGAACAGCGCCAGCAGCACGATGCCGAGGCCGCCGTTGAAATAGCCGCCATAGATCGACACCAGCACGGTACCGAGCGGCCCGCCGGGCGCAAGGCGCTGCCGCTGTGCCCAGATCTGCAGCCGGTCGGCGAAGGCGAAGGTGAGGGTGGCGGCAAGCAGCAGGAAGGGGACGACGGCCGAGAACGCCTCGTTGGAGGAGACCAGCAGCAGCAAGGAGCCGAGGAACCCGCCGAGCGCCGTGACGAGGACGACGCGCAGCAGCAGGCCGCGATCGATGGCGGCGATCTCCTTGCGGAAGCCGACGGCGCCGCCGAGATAGCCGGGAAACACGGCAACCGCGCTCGTCGCATTGGCCGCCACCACCGGCACGCCGGTATAGACGAGCGCGGGGAAGGTGAGGAAGGTGCCGCCTCCCGCGACCGTGTTGAGCATGCCGGCGGCGAAGGCCGCCGCCGCCAGCACCAGGTAATCGAGCATGGCTGTCGTCTCCAGATCGGACGCGGGCGTCAGGCCGCCGAGGGGCCGGGGTCTTCCGGCCCCTTATAGCCGCCGGCCGGCGGGCCGTCCGCGCCGGGCAGGGCGCCATGCACCAGTTTCAGCACGGGCCGGCGCCGCGCCGGCTCGGGAATCGCCTGCGGCAGGCCCTCCGGCGTCGTGCCGCCGCGCCGGGCGGCCTCCGGCTGGAAGTGGACCTTCTGCAGCAGGACCCGCTCGGGGTGTCCGGCCGCATCCGTCAGAACGAACTCCTCGCCCTCCGACAGGCCGAGCAGGGCCAGCCCGCGCCGGGTGGTGATCGGCAGGAACATCCCCATCGGCATGGACAGGTGGTCGTGCGAGATCACCCGCGTGTCGGGCGGGCGGCCGTCGACGCTGTAGGTGACGCGGCTGCTCAAGGTGGCGACCGTCTCCGGCACGTCCTCGCGGAAGACGATGGTCGCCGTCTCGAGCTTGCGCTTGAGGATCGGCACGAGAGGGTCCTCGCGGCCGCGGCGGCGGTCGCGCATCACCTCGAGAATGGTGAAATCCTTGGTGGTCAGGATGCAGGTCTCGGTGGACATCGCAGGTCTCCAGCGCTCCGTCCGTGGAGCGGCAAAGGTGAAACGGATCGGAGTCCCCTGGCTGCCGGGTCGGCAGCGCAGGGGTTAGGATCCTGCGATGAGACAGCCTCCGAAAATCGCCAGCCGGTCGCGTGGCTTCGGCTCTTTCGTCGACGCGGTGGCGCTCATGCCGGCCGCGCCTCGGCCTCGGCCACGGCGGGGGGCTCGACGCTCTCCACGGTCAGCCGGTGGGTGCGCCCGTCGAGAGCCGTCCAGTCGATGGACTGGCCGGCGGACAGGCCGACCAAGGCGGCGCCGATCGGGGTGAGGACGGAAATCTTGCCCTCGGCGATATTGGCCTCGCCCGGGAAGACCAGCGTCACGGAGCGGTCCTCGCCGGCATCGGTGGTGAAGCGCAGCCGCGATCCCATGCGCACGACGTCGGCGGCAATGCGCCGGTCGTCGACGATGCGGGCCCGGTCGAGCTCGCTCGCCAACTGCTCGGCGACAGCGGGATTGCGGGTGGAAATGGACTCGGCAAGCCCGGACAGCCGCTCGTGGTCGGAGCGGGTCACGGTGATGGCGGGCTTGCGCCGCTTGCGGGTATCTGGAGCCATTCTCGGCGTCCTTGCAATGTTGTAAGGCCGCCGACGCACAAAGGCGCGCGTCGGGCGGTCTGGATCTCGTGAGGGGAAGTGTTCGCCGCCGTTATGGCCTGCTGTGTGCCCGCGAGGGGACGAGCCGGCCTATGCCCCGCGGCCGGGGCGCGACGCGACCTAGCCGGGGGTCAGTGTCCCGCGATGGGGCACACCCTGAAAACGCAAATCTGGCGCGGTGCGGTCGTGTTCATGCCCCGAAGGTCGGTGCTTGGCCGGCGAAAGTCAAGTGGTGGCTTTTGCGACCCGGCGACGGCGGGAACGGATTCGCCCACTGGAGGGAGCACGCCTCCCGCCCCGCCGCGCCCGGAGATCACCTGACGCAGCGTCCGGTTGCAGCGGCGAAGGGGACGGCGACAGACGATTGACTCGGGCGCGCGAAACCGCTCTCTTTGACGCCGACAGAGGTTCCGGACATGTCCGGATGAAAAGGGAACACGGTGAGGCGTACCCAACAGGGACCGAAACCGTGGCTGCCCCCGCAACTGTGAACGGAGAGTGGACGTTCGAAGGCCACTGACCCCGCCGGCAAAGGCAGGGTTGGGAAGGTGAATGTCCGCGATGACCCGTGAGCCAGGAGACCTGCCCCTGTCGGTCACCCGATCTTCGACGCGGGGTGTGTCGAGGCGCGGCTTTCCGTTGAGGTGACACCCGAAACCGCCTGCGCCCGCAGGCCGCCGCCTTGCGCCGTCGCGCTGGGGGCGTGCCTGCGTCCGCCGGCTCGTGCCGTATCGCGACGGAGCGCCGAGGGGCATTCCGGCGCACGTCAGGGGTGTGTCTGGATGAGGTTCATTTTGGGGGGCGCCTTGCGCGCCGGGCCGTTGGCTGCCGTGCTGGGGGCCGGAATGGGGGCGGCGATGATTGCCGCGCCGGGCGAGACCCGCGCTCAGGGTTTTGAAACGCCGGGTCTTGAAGATGAGGCGACGCAGCTCGACCGGATCGTCGTCTCGGCCGGGCGCACGCCGGTCGCCGCCGAGGCGGTGGGCCGGGCGCATACGGTGATCACCGCCGAGGAGCTGGAGACGACGCAGACGCGCTATGTCGCCGATGCGCTGCGCAAGGTGCCGGGCATCGCCGTCTCGCGCACCGGCGGCAATGGCGGCATGACGCAGATCCGCATCCGCGGCTCGGAGGCCAACCACGTTCTGGTGCTGATCGACGGCGTCGAGGTGGCGGCGACCTCCAGCGGCGAGTTCGACTTCGGCGGATTGCAGGTTGCCGACATCGAGCGGATCGAGGTGCTGCGCGGCCCGCAAAGCGCCATCTACGGCTCCAATGCCAGCTCCGGCGTCATCGCCATCACCACCAAGGGCGGCATCCGCAACGACCTGAAGATCACCGGCCGGGCGGAAACCGGCACCGACAAGACGGTGGCCGGCCATGTCGGCGTGCGCGGCGGCGGCGAGAGATACGACATCGCGGTCTCCGGCGCCTGGCGCCAGAACGAGGGCTTCAACATCTCGCAATTCGGCTCCGAGAAGGACGGCGACCGCAACGCCACGCTGAACGGCCGCTTCAACTGGGACATCACCGACGCGCTGAGCCTCGATCTCAGCGCCCGCTATGTCGACCGCAAGTCGGACACGGACGACCAGGATTCCGCCTGGCCGCCGACGCCGACGGAGGGCCTCGTCATCGACACGCCCGGCTACAACGCGACGAAGGAGTTCTACACCGGCGTCGGCCTGTCCTGGTCGCTGTTCGACGACCGGCTGGTGCAGAAGGCGCGGGCCAAATACACCGGGCTGGAGCGGCGCGGCTTCAATACCGGCAGCCTGAACGGCAACGACGACCGCCGGCTGCACCTCAGCTATCAGGCGACGGTGACGGCGGCGACGCCGGACTTCCTCGATGCAGAACACAGTCTGACCGGCGCCGTCGAATGGGAGCGCGAGCACTACAAGAACGCCTTTCCCGCTTTCGATCCCTCGCAGATCCCCGGCAAACAGCGCGACCTGACCAGCTATGTCGCCGAGTATCGCGGCGCCTTCCTCGACACGGTGTTCCTTGGAGCGGGCCTGCGCTACGACCGCAACGACCAGTTCAAGGACACGCTGACCTACAGCGCCAGCGCCGCCTATCTGCTGCGCGAGACCGGCACGCGCTTCCATGCCTCGATCGGCACCGGCGTCACCAATCCGACCTTCTTCGAGCAGTTCGGCTTCATCCCGGCGAGCTTCACCGGCAATCCGAACCTCAGGCCGGAGAAGAACTTCGCCTGGGACATCGGCATCGAGCAGCGGTTCTGGGACGGTCGCGCCGTCGCCGATGTGACCTATTTCAACGAGCGGCTGGAGGACGAGATCTGGACGCCCTGGGTGCCGGGCGTCGGCTCCTCGCCGGCCAATATGGCGGGCACCAGCAAGCGCCAGGGCATCGAGGTGTCGCTCGGTGTCGAACTGCTCGCCGACCTCTCCGTCAAGGGCACCTATACCTATCTCGATGCGACCGAGCCGAGCGGGCTGGAGGAAGTGCGCCGGCCCAAGCACTCGGCCTCGCTCAGCCTGGTGCGCGGCTTCGACGAGGGACGGGGAACCGTCTTTCTCGATGCGATCTTCAACGGCCGGATGAAGGACAGCGAGTTCATCAGTGCGACGCCGCAGACCCGGGTGACGCTCGCCGAGTATTTCCTCGTCAATGTCGGTGCCGACTACAAGGTCTCGGAGAATTTCACGGTCTATGGACGGGTCGAGAACCTGCTCGATCAGCGCTACCAGGAAGTCTACAGCTATCGGGCACAAGGATTGACCGCCTATGCGGGCATCAAGGCAAGCTTCTGACGCAAGGCGCGGGGCGGCGGGGCGTGTCCTCGCCGTCCTGCTGGCGCTGACTGCTCCGACTGTTGCTCCGGCAGCGGGCGAGGCGCCCCGGCGCGTCGTCTCGATGAACCTGTGCACCGACCAGATCGCCATGCTGGTGGCCGCGCCCGGCCAGCTCGTCTCGGTCTCGCATCTGGCGGCGAGGCCGGACGTCTCGTTGATGAGCGCTGAGGCGGCGGGGCTCGCGATCAATCACGGGCTGGCGGAGGAGATCTTCCGCCTCGATCCCGACCTGGTGGTGGCCGGCACCTATACGACGCGGGCGACGGTCAACCTGTTGCGGCGCCTGGGGCGCCGGGTGGAGGAATTCCGCCCCGAGGCGAGCTTCGCCGACATTCGCGAAAACGTCCGCCGGATGGGCGAGCTGCTGGGGCGCGAGGCTGAGGCCGCGCGGCTGATCGCCGCCTTCGATGCCGAGGCGGCGGCCCTTGCCGCCGCACCGCCGGGCGAAGATGCGCCGGTGCTCGGCTCCTTTGGCGCCAACAGCTACACGTCGGGTGCCGGCACGCTGGAAAACGCCATCGTCGGCGCGGCGGGCCTGCGCCATCTCGGCGAGGACCTGGCGATCACCGGCACGACGCGGCTGCCGCTGGAGGCCTTGGTGCTGGCCGATCCGGACTATGTGCTGCTGTGGGAGCGCTCGCGCAATGATCCCTCGCGGGCGGCGGACATCCTGCGCCATCCGGCGCTCGATGCGCGGTTTTCGAGCGAGCGGCGGCTTTCCGCCGACAGCCGCGCCTGGATCTGCGGCACGCCGCTGACGCTGGAGGCGGTCAAGCGGCTGCGGGCGGCGGTGCTCGGCCAGACTTCCCTGCGCAGGGAGGAGGGCCGATGAGCGCGGACCGGCGCTATCCGCTGCTGCTGGCGGGCCTTGGCCTGCTGGCCGCGCTGCTGTTCCTCGCCTCGCTCGGGATCGGCCAGGTGTGGATCGATCCGCTGACGCTGGCGGCAGCGTTCAACGACACGGACAGCGCCGAGGCGCTGATCCTCGCCGAGATCCGCCTGCCGCGTGCGCTGCTGGGCGCGGGTATCGGCGCGATCCTCGGCCTGTCGGGGGCGGTGCTGCAGGGCTTCCTGCGCAATCCGCTGGCCGAGCCGGGCCTGCTCGGCATTTCCGCCAGTGCCTCGCTCGGCGCGGTGATCGCGATCTATGCCGGGCTGACGGCGCTGCACCCCTACGCGCTGCCGCTCTGCGCGCTGGCCGGCGCGCTGATCGCGGTGATGCTGGTGCAGATGCTGGTGGGGCGCTCGGGCGATATCCTGGTGATCATCCTTGCCGGTGTCGCGCTGTCCTCGCTCGCCGGGGCGCTAACCTCGCTGGCGCTGAACCTGTCGCCGAGCCCCTTCGCAGCGCTGGAAATCGTCTTCTGGATGCTCGGCTCGCTGACCGACCGCAGCCTTGTCCATGTCGGGCTGGCGCTGCCGTTCATCGCGGTCGGCGGCATCATGCTGGCGCTGACGGGGCGGGCGCTCGATGCGCTGGCGCTCGGGCCCGATGTCGCCCGCAGCCTCGGCATCGACCTCGACCGCACCCGGGTGCTGGCGGTGGTGGGCACCGCCATCGGCGTCGGCGGGGCGACGGCGGTGAGCGGCGCCATCGGCTTTGTCGGGCTGATCGTGCCGCATCTGCTGCGCCCGCTCGTCGGCCACCGGCCCTCGCGCCTGCTGCCGGCAAGCGCGCTGGGCGGGGCGGCCTTCCTGCTGGCCGCCGATATCGCCGTGCGGGTGGTGATGCCGGATCGCGACCTGAAGCTCGGCGTCGTCACCGCCCTTCTCGGCGCGCCGTTCTTCCTCTGGCTGCTCATCAGCCTGCGCGGGAGGTCGGCATGATCCGTCTCGACTGCGACAGCGTCACCGTGCGCCGGGGCGCGCGCGAGACCTTGCGGGGGATCTCGTTTTCCTGCGACCGGCCGCAGCTCGTCGGCGTGATCGGCCCGAACGGGGCGGGCAAGTCGACCCTGATGCGGGCGATGGCCGGATTGCAGGCCCATGCGGGCAGTATCCGCTGGCAGGGACGGGAGCTTGCCGCGATGCCGGCAAGCGAACGGGCCCGGCTGATCGGCTACATGCCGCAGGAGCGGACGGTGCACTGGCCGATGGAGTGCATCGAAGTGGTGCTGCTGGGGCGCCTGCCGCATCGCGGCGGGTTCGGCGGGGCCTCGGCGCACGACCTGCGCCAGGCCCGCGAGGCGATGGAGCGGATGGACGTCACCGGCTTTGCCCGCCGGCCCTTCGACACGCTGTCGGGCGGCGAGCAGGCGCGGGTGCTGATCGCCCGGATGCTGGCGCAGGCCCCGCATGCCTGCATCGCCGACGAGCCGGTGAACGGCCTCGACCCGGCGCACCAGATCGCCCTGATGCAGGTGCTGGCCGACCTTGTCGCGGAAGGGCGGCCGGTCTTCGTGTCGCTGCACGACCTGACGCTGGCGAGCCGCTGGTGCGACCGGCTGCTGCTGCTCGACGGCGGACGGCTCGTTGCCGACGGGGCGCCGGGCGAGGTGCTGAACGAGGCCCGCCTTGCCGGCGTCTACGGCATCCGCGCCGAACATATCGACATCGGGGGGCGGCCGTCCGTCGTCCCCAGCGATCTGATTGCCAGGGAGAGATCCGAATGGGAGACAGCGCAATGACCACGCCGAGCCTCATCGATATTCTCGCGGAACGGCTGGCCGACCGCGATGCCGGCTGGAGCATCGGCTCCTTCGGCGCCATCGCCGAGTTTCACCAGCGGACCGACGACGAGCTGCGCCTCGACCGGCCGCAGGAGCTGTGCCGGGTGACCGGCAAGGGCGGCATCCGCCTCGATCCGCAGGCGGTGAGTGAGGCGACGGCGCTCGCCTTCGAGACGCTGAGCCCGCGTGCGCATCGCTGGGGCCAGGGGCTGGCGCTGTGCCTGCCCGAGGACCGCGCGGGCGTGCCGCGCCGCGAGGTGCTGAGCGAGCTGGGGCCGGACGCAGATGCCTTGCGCGAGGAGGAGAGGGGCGCGGTGCTGTTCGACATGGGGCTGGCGCAGCCGCAGGTCGAGTTCTGCATCCGCACCAGCGATCCCGACCTGCTGGCGATCCTGCGGAAGACGGCAGGTCGGTCGGTGATGGATCCGCAGAACCCGGCGATGGCGGCGATCCTGCGGGCGCATCCGCACCGGGTGGTTCGGTCCAAACTGGGGCGGGTCGAGGTCTACCAGAAGATCGGCGGGCCGGACACCGGCGGCGTCTCGCCGGACGGGCCGCACACCCATGTGCTGCCGAAGCTCCTGCGCTCCGGGCGCACCCACTCGGCCAACACGCCGATCCCGCAAGGGCTGGTGCCCTGCGCCATGCTGCATCCGGCAAGCGCGGTGGCGGGGTCGCAAGGAGAGGACATCGCCTTCGACGCCGCCCGCCACGAGGCGTTCCAGGAGCTGCTGCGCCGCTATGGCCTGCCGGACTATGTGGCGATCAAGGACAGGGTGCTGGACGCGCTGGAAGAGGGGATGGAGGACGCGCTCACCGAGCCCGACAGCCGACTGACCCGCACGGGCCTGCGCATCGCGCTGCGCCAGCTCGGGCGGCAGGCGGAGGCGGTCGGCCGGCCGAACCTTGCCCGCCGCATCGAGCGGCTGCGCCGGCGCTTCGACCGGGCGGAGGAGCCCGGCGAGGCGGACGAGGACCGGCCGGGCCACTGAGGCGGCCGGTCCCCGTTCGGGCGATTTTCAGAACTCCCGCACCAGGTGGCCCTCGCCGACCGGATACATGCGCGAGGGCGGCCGCGCCCAGTCCATCGGGCGCACCGGGCTCTTCAGCTCGTCGGTGAGCAGCCCACCGCGCTGGCGCTTGTCGGCGGGATCGGGCACCGGCACCGCCTCGATCAGCTTCTTGGTGTAGGGGTGCTGCGGGTTGCGCAGCACCGCGTCGCGCGGGCCGATCTCGACGATCTCGCCGAGCAGCATGACGGCGATGCGGTGGCTGACCCGCTCGACCACGGCGATGTCGTGGCTGATGAAGAGATAGGCAAGGCCGAGCTCGCGCTGCAGGTCGAGCATCAGGTTGACCACCTGCGCCTTGATCGAGGCATCGAGCGCGGAGACGGACTCGTCCGCGACGATCATCTTCGGCGACAGCGCCAGGCTGCGGGCGATGCAGATGCGCTGGCGCTGGCCGCCGGAGAACTCGTGCGGGAAGCGCAGCGCGTGCTCCTCCTTCAGCCCGACCAGGCGCAGCAGCTCGTTGACCCGGTCGGGGATCGCCTCGTCGGGCAGCAGCCCGTGCACGCGGATCGGTTCGGCAATCGCCGAGCCGACCGCCTGGCGCGGGTTGAGCGAGCCGTAGGGGTCCTGGAAGATCATCTGCAGCCGCTGGCGGGCAAGGCGCAGCTCGGCATGGCTCGCGGCCATCAGGTCCTTGCCCTCGAACAGGATCTCGCCGCCGGCCGGCTGCACCAGCCGCAGGATCGAGCGGCCCGTCGTCGACTTGCCGCAGCCCGATTCCCCGACCAGCGCCAGCGTCTCGCCGGCGGCAAGCGTCAGCGACACGTCCTCGACCGCATGGACATTGCCGACCGGCCGGTTGAGCAGCCCGCCGCGCACGGAGAACCGCGTCGTCAGGTTGCGCACTTCCAGGAGCGGGGCGCCGCGCAGGTCCGGCTCGTTGTCGGGCTCGGGGCCGGCGCCGGTGTCGTCGAGCCTGGGGAAGCGGCGCGGCGTCTTGGTGTCGCCGAGCCCGCCGAGACGGGGCACGGCGCCGAGCAGCATCTTGGTGTAGGGGTGCTCGGGCGCGGCGAAGAGCCGGCCGACGGGGGCTTCCTCCACCTTGTCGCCGCGCAGCATGACGACGACCCGGTCGGAGATCTCGGCGACGACGCCCATGTCGTGGGTGATGAACATCACCGCCATGCCGATGTCCTTCTGCAGCTCGCGGATGAGCTCGAGGATCTGCGCCTGGATGGTGACGTCGAGGGCGGTGGTCGGCTCGTCGGCGATCAGCAGCTTCGGCTGGCAGGCGAGCGCCATGGCGATCATCGCCCGCTGGCGCATGCCGCCGGAGAAGGAATGCGGATATTCGCCGATCCGCCGTTTCGCGTCGGGAATGCGCACCAGGTCGAACAGCCGCAGCACCTCTGTTTCCGCTTGGGCCTGGCTCATGTCGCGGTGGCGGCGCAGCACCTCGGCGATCTGGAAGCCGATCTTCAGCACCGGGTTGAGGCTGGTCATCGGCTCCTGGAAGATCATGCCGATGTCGCCGCCGCGCACGTCGCGCATCGCCGCCTCGTCGAGCGCCAGCAGATCGCGCCCGGAGAGGCGCACCGAACCCTCGATGCGGCTCGAGCCTTCCTGCAGCAACCGCATGATCGACAGCGCGGTGACCGACTTGCCGGAGCCGGATTCGCCGACGATGGCAACGGTCTCGCCGGTGTCGATGGCGAAGTCGAGATTGCGCACCACCGGCACCAGGGCGCCGTCGATGCGGAAGGAGGTGGTGAGGCCTTCGACCTTGAGAACGGGCTCGGTCATTGTTCCCCCTTCAGTCGCGGGTCGACCGCATCGCGCAGGCCGTCGCCCAGAAGGTTGAGAGAGAAGACGACGACGAGGATCGCCAGCGAGGGGAAGAGGGCGAGCCAGAAACTGTCGAGAATGTTCTCGAAGCCCTCGCGGATCATGCCGCCCCAGGTGGCCGTCGGCGGATTGACGCCAAGGCCGATGAAGGCGAGCGAGGCCTCGACGCGGATGGCGGTGGCGAGCCACAGCGAGCCCATCACCAGCACTTCCGGCGCGATGTTCGGCAGGATGTGGCGGAACATCAGCCGCAGATGCGAATAGCCGAGCGCGTGGCCGGCCTCGATGAACTCGCGGTTCTTGACCGCGATGGTCGGCGCCCTGGCGATGCGCGCGAACGGCGGGATCGCGGTGAGCGAGATGGCGATGACGAGATTGGCGACCGACGGGCCGAGCATGGCGACGACGATCAGGCCGAGGATCAGCGAGGGGAAGGCGAGCAGCACGTCCATCACCTGCATGATGAGAAGGTCCGTGCGGCCGCCGAAATAGCCGGCGATCAGGCCGATCAGGGTGCCGATGATCATCGCCGAGCCGATGGCGAGCAACCCGATGGTCAGCGAGATGCGGGCGCCCCACAGGATGCGCGAGAGCGTGTCGCGGCCATAGTAGTCGGTGCCGAACCAATGCGCGTCCGTCGGCGGCCTGAGGCGGTAGAGGATGTTCTGCTGCAAGGGATCGTAAGGGGCGATCACCGGCGCCAGGATCGCCAGCAGCGCGACGATCAGGAACACGGCAAGGCCGACCCACGAGGTCTTGTTGGCGTTGAAGGCGTTGAACAGACCCGAAAGCACCGTCGCGATCGCGAGGCGGTAATAGGTCATGCGCGACGGGCGTTGGCCGGTCGCGGCGCTCGGCTGGGTCGTCATGAGTATTTGATCCTCGGGTCGATCAGGCCATAGGTCAGGTCGGTGATCAGGTTCACCAGCACGACGATCAACGTGTAGATGACCATCATGCCCTGCAGCATCGTGTAGTCGCGCTGGTTGAGCGCGCCGACGATCAGCTTGCCGAGACCGGGGCGGTTGAAGACGATCTCGGTCAGCACCGAATTGCCGATCAGGATGCCGAGATAGAGGCCGACGACGGTGACCACCGGGATCAGGGCGTTGCGCAGGCAATGCCGCCAGACGATGATCGCGAAGGCGAGGCCCTTGGCCCTGGCCGTGCGCACATAGTCCTGGTTCAGCACCTCCAGCATCGCCGAGCGGGTGACGCGGGTGATGTAGGCGGCCATGATCAGGCCGAGATTGATCGCCGGCAGGGCGAGATCCCGCAGCCGGTCGGCAAGGCCGCTGCCCTGGCCCGAGCTGATCACCGGGAACCAGCGCAGGTGGATCGAGAAGAACAGGAGCAGCAGCACCGCCGAGACGAAGGCCGGGAACGACAGGCCGAGCAGCGAGCCGATGCGGGCGAGATAGTCCGGCAGCTTGTTGCGCCGCACCGCCGACCA
The DNA here is from genome assembly GCF_900185735.1 of Stappia sp. P2PMeth1. Classification (NCBI taxonomy): domain Bacteria; kingdom Pseudomonadati; phylum Pseudomonadota; class Alphaproteobacteria; order Hyphomicrobiales; family Stappiaceae; genus Stappia; species Stappia sp. P2PMeth1. The sequence continues at coordinate 20,992 of NZ_FYAW01000035.1, forward strand.
CACGCCGATGGGCACGCCGACGACGATGCCGAGGATCAGCGAGGCGACGGTGAGCTCGATGGTCGCGGGAAGGACCTTGAGGATCTCCTCGATCACCGGCCGGCCGGACACCATGGAAACGCCCCAGTCGCCGACCACGACGCCGCCGAGAAAGACGAAATACTGCTGGTAGAGCGGCACGTCGAGGCCGAGGCGCACGCGCAAGGCCTCCAGCGCCGCCTGGCTGGCCTGGTCGCCGAGGATCGCCATGGCGGGATCGCCCGGCAGCACGCGGACGATGAAGAAGACGATGGTCAGCACGGCGAACAGCGTGATCGCCGCGAAGCCAAGTCGCTTGAGAACGAATGCGGTCATGTAGGCGAGCCTCCGTCGCCGATGGGCGGGACGGCCCGCTTGCACGGGTCTCCTGCCATGGCGGATGAGATCGCTGCCCCCGCCGGGCACGCCGGGCGGCCGGCGGAAGCAGCGTCGTCACTTGCCGGAGCGGCCTTGCGGCCGCCCGGTGCGGAGCTTACGCGCCGTTTCTCACTTGGAGAAGGACGCGGCTTCGGTGACGGGCGGGCTGAGGTTCAGCGAGCCGTTCACCTCGACGCCGAGGTCGAGCGTGTCCTTCCACGCCCAGAGCTGCATGCTCTGCACGATCGGCACGACGCAGACCTCGGCCATGATCTTGCGCTGGGCCTCGGCCCAGTATTCGAGCTGCTTCTGCAGGTCGCCCTCGACCCGCGCCGCCTCGATCTCCGCGTCGGCGACCGCGCAATGCGAGAAGTTGGCGACGGCCGTCGGCGTGCCGACGATGGCGGCCGAGTGGTAGAACTGCGAGAGGTAGACGTCGGCCACCGGGAAGCGCGCGGCGGCGTAATGGGTCACCTGGCTCATGTCCTTGCGGATCTGCTCGTGGAACGTCGCGTGCTCGACGGTCTCGATCTCCAGGTTGATGCTCGCCTCGCGCAGCAGGGCCTGGATCGCTTCCATCGTGGTGAGCATGCCCGGCAGGGTGGTGTGGATCGCCTTGATCGTCACCCCGTCCGGATGGCCGGCCTCGGCGAGCAGGGCCTTGGCCTTGTCGACCGAATACTCGTAGATCGGCACATCGTCGGTGAAGCCGAGATTGCCTTCCGGCACCGGCGAGAGCGCCGCCAGCGTGACGTCCGGTCCCTTGAACTGGACCATGGCATCGCGGCTGATCGCATGGGCGACGGCCTGGCGCACGCGCAGATCGTCGAGCGGCGGCATCTTCATGTTGAGGTGGATGACCGACATTTCGCCCGGCGTCATCACCGAGACGACAGCGCCCGGCACCTGCTTGATGCGCTCGACCCAGGTCTGCTCCTGCTTGCCGTAGATCATGTCGACCTCGCCGGCCTGGAAGGCCAGGTCACGCGAGGAGTCGGAGGGGATGTAGCGGTAGAAGATCTCCTTGATCTTCGGCTCGCCGCGGAAATAGTCCGGATTGGCGACCAGCTTCACATATTGCTGCGGCTGGTATTCGGCGAACATGAAGGGGCCGGTGCCGATCGGGGTGCGCTGGAACTCGTCGCCGAGCGCCTCGACCGCGTCCTTGCAGACGATGTTGCCGCCATGATACGGCACCAGGAGGCCGAGCAGGCTCGGGATCTTGTTCTTGAGCTTGATGGTGACTTCCAGCGGGCCGGTGGCCTCGACGCTCTCGAACGCCGCATAGTCCTTGGCGAAGGCGGAAATGTCGGCATTGGCCGAGCGGTTCAGCGAATAGACGACGGCCTCCGCGTCGATCGTGCCGTAGTCGCCGTGGCATTTCACGTCGTCGCGCAGGGAGAAGACCCAGGTCAGGCCATCCTCGGAGGTGGTCCAGCTCGTGGCGATGTCCGGCTCGATGAACTCCGGATTGGCCTCGCCCGGCTTGATCCGCACCAGGCCGTTGAACATCCAGTGAAGGAGGCCCTTGTCGGGGGTCGAGGTCGCCACATGCGGGTCGAGCTTGCCGGCATCGGCGCTCGCCATGCCGACATTCAGCGTCGTTCCGGCGGCATAGGCCTGTCCTGTCGCAAGCAAGGCTGCGAGTGCAATTCCCAGTCCGGTTTTCATGGTCCTGTCCTCTGGTCGTTGTTGGTCTTGTTTTGTCTATGGGGCCCTGTTGGTGTGACGCTGCTCCTCACAGCGTGTCTTCGAGCCGGCAGTTTACCAGCATTTCCGCCATGGCTGCCGTGTTCGGCAGGGCCAGCGCCAGGGCGGCAATCTCGGCGAAGTCGTCGGGATGGATCATCTCCTCCCGCGCGATCTTGGTGATCCCGTCGGTCAGATCCGTTGCGACGAAACTCGGGCAGACGGCGGTGGCGCGCACGCCATGCTCCCAGCCGATGCGGCGAGTGCCATGGGTCAGCGCCATCAAGGCGTGTTTGGTCATGTTATAGGCAACGTTCTCGTTGCGCACGCGTTTGCCCGACAGCGAGGCGACATTGATCACCCGGCCGCTGCCGGCGGCCTTCAGATGCGGCAGGCAGGCCCGCGTCAGGAACAGCGGCCCCTTGACGTTGATGGTCCACAGCGCGTCGAGATCCTCCTCCTCGCCGCTTTCGATGGAGAAACTGTTGGAGGTGCCGGCATTGTTGACCAGCCCGTCGAGCCGGCCGAAGCGGGCGAGCGTCGCGGCGAGCCAGGCCTCGTGCGAGGCGCGGTCGGCGGCGTCATAGCGGGCGCAGAGCAGCCGGTCGCCCGGCGCATCCGTCAAGAGTTCGGCGAGCGCATCCGGGTTCCGCGCGCCGGCGCTGACGCTGTAGCCGGTGTCGAGCAGCTTGCGGGTGATCGCCAGCCCGATCCCCCGGCTGGCGCCGGACACCATCACCACGCGGCCTTCGGGATCGAGCATGGGCGTGTCTCCTCTATCCGTGCAGGGTGAGCGGCGCGTCCGGGCCGGACTGCGCGGCGAAGCGGCCATAGCGGAAGGCGGACACGTCGTGGCCGGGATCGCGGCCGAGCGCGATGCGGCCGGCGATGGCGCCGGTGACCGGGCCGATGCCGAAGCCATGGCCGGAAAAACCGGCGGCGACGACCGCATTGTCGAGGCCGGGCAGACGGTCGATGACGGGCAGCGCGTCAGGTGTCAGGTCGAGCGCGCCGGCCCAGCACTCGGCCAGTTCCACCTCGGCGAAGCCCGGCAGCACCTCGGCGACCTTGGCGATGGTCTCCTGGATGGCGCGCATGCGCGGGCGGATGGCAGGGCGGCCGCCGACCTCGACGATCTCGCTGGCCCAGTGTTCCATGCCGCTGGTCACCCGCATGCGCCCGTCGTTCTCCTGGCGGGCCGCCATGTTGGCATTGGCGACGCCGAGCACGGGGGTGAGCATCGGCCGGCAGGGGGTGCTGCGCAGCACCGTGACCATCGGCCGGCGCAGGGGGATGGCATGGTCCAGCGGGACGAGCAGGTCGTTGACGAGGATCCCGGCGGCGATCAGCACCATGCCGGGGCTCAACGTCCGCCGGTCGGTGACGACGCGCAGGACGCGCTTGCCGTCCGTCTCCAGCCGCAGGACGCGCTCGCCGAAGGCAAGGCGGGCGCCGAGGCTCTCGGCGCGGCTCGCATAGGCGGTGACGGTGGCTATCGGGTCGGCATGGCCGTCGGACGGGCAGAAGGAGGCGGCGAGCACCCGGTCGGAGAGCGCCGGGGCGATCTCGCGCACGCTGGAAAGGTCCGGCAGGAAGGCGAGCTGCAGGCCGGCCCGGGTCTGGTCCTCGACCAGCGCGCGGATCGTCGCGACTTCCGCATCCGTGCGGGCAAGGCGCAGGTTGCCGGAGCGGCGATAGCCGGTCGGCGCGCCGAGATGTTCGTGAAGGTCCTGCCAGAGCTCGACGGCGGCCAGCGCCAGCGGCAGCTCCGCCGGATGGCGGCCCGACTGGCGCACGCCCGCCAGCGTCCAGCCCGAGGCCATGGCGGCGGGGCCGTAGGCGTCGATCACCTCCACACTCGCGCCCGCCCCGGCGACCTCGAGCGCTGCCGCGGTGCCGGTGATACCGGCGCCGATGACGAGCACGTCGGGCGTGGCGAGGGCGGGTGAGGTCATGCGGCCGCCTTCGATTTTCTGCCGAAACGGGTGTAGGCGAAGGGCTTCGTGTCGACCAGCGGCGCCTCGCCCTCGATCCGCTGGACCACCAGGCGGGCAACGCCGGGGCCGATGCCGAAGCCGTGGCCGGAGAGGCCGGTGGCGATGACGAGGCCGGACCAGCCGGCGGGCTCGTCGACGACGGGGATCTCGTCCGGCAGGACGTCGATCAACCCGCCCCAGGTCTCGGCGATCTCGACCCCGTCGAGGCGCGGATGCAGGGTCTTGGCCGAGGCCAGCACGTCGCGCAGCAGGCGGGCGTCCGGCGCCGGGTCCATCACCCGCACCTGTTCGAACGGGGTGACCTCGTCGGCCTGCCAGCGATGGCGGCCGAGCGGGCCGAAGAAATCGCCACTGAGGCGGACCTTCATGATGCGCCAGCGGTCGGCGAGGATCGGCAGGAAGTCGACGAAATGGCGGAAGGCGGCCGGCACGAGCTGGAACTCCGCCGCGCCCGCACGGGCGATGGTGTAGCCGCCGTCGGCGCGCCGGCGCAGCGAAGCCTTGGTGGCGCCGATGGTGCCGGCAATCACCTCGGGGCCGGCCGTGGTGCGCAGGACCGAGGACTTCACCGCGAGCTGCGGCAGCGACAGGCCGAGATTTTCCAGGAAGGTGCGCGACCACACGCCGCCGGCCAGCACCACGCTCTGGCAGGCGATCTCGCCATGCTCGGTGACGACGGAGCGGACCTTGCCGCCGGCGCGCTCGACCGAGCGCACCGCGCAGCCCTCGATGATCGTCGCCCCGAGCCGGGCGGCGTAGCGCGCCATCGCCGGGACGGCGAGGGTGGGTTCGGCGGTGGCGTCGGACGGCGTGTGCAGGGCGCCGGCGAACTGCCGGTCGTTGCGCTTGAGAAGGTCGTCGGTCTCCTGCGGGCTCAGCAGGCGCGCGCCGTGGTCGAAGCCGGCATTGTCGCGCAGCCACTCCTCGTGCTTTGCCAGTTCCGCCTCGTCGGCGGCGAGATAGGTGGTGCCGCGAATGCCGTAGCCGATGTCCTCGCCGAGACGCGGGGCGAGATCGCGCCACATGGCGGCGCTCTCGATCATCAACTGCAATTCGCGGCTGTCGCGGCCGGCCTTGCGGATCCAGCCCCAGTTGCGCGAGGACTGTTCGCCGGCGATGCGGCCCTTCTCGCACAGGACGACGGGAATGCCCTTTTCGGCGAGGAAGAGGGCGCTGCAGACACCGACGATGCCTCCGCCGATGACAACGACCTGCGTGCTTGCCGGCACCTGCCGGCGATCGTCTGCCGTGCTCACCTTGCCCCTCCAGACTGTGGCCTGTTGTCACAGTGCGAAGGCGCCGAGTATAAGGCAAATACCGTTTTCTTCCACGCTTATGCGGAAATGTTATGAGCTCCCCCCTGTCGCAACGCTCCCTGGAAGCCTTCCGCTGCGTGATGCGGGCGGGCACCGTCTCCGCCGCCGCCGACGAGATGGCGATCTCGCAGCCCGCCGTCAGCCGGCTGATCCGCGACCTGGAGGAGCGGCTGCAACTGCCGCTGTTCAGCCGCAGGGGCGGGCGCGTCGTCGCCACCCGCGAGGCGCACGAGCTGTGGACGGAAGTCGAGCGCAGCTTCGTCGGCCTGGGGCAGATCGAGCGGGCGGCGACGCAGATCCGCCAGGGCTACCGGGCGACGCTGACCATCGCCGCCGCCCCGGCGATCGCCCAGTCGGCGCTGCCCGGCGTGATCGCGCTGCTGTCGCAGGAGCGGCCCGAGTTTCGCGGCGAGTTCCTGGCGATGACGACGCTGCCGGTGGTGCGGCAGGTGGCGCTGCGCCAGTGCCAGGTCGGCTTCGGCATCCCCACGCGCCACAAGCACGAGGTCGACGTGATCGGCACCGGCTCGGTGCCGTTCCGCTTCATCGCCCCGCCAGGCCACCCGCTCGGCGGGCGGGATGTCATCCGCGAGGAGGACCTTGCCGGCGTCGACTTCGTCGGCTTCGTGGACTCCACCATGTCGGGCCGCGCCTTCGACCGGCTGTTCGCCAAGATGCGCCGGCCGCCGGTGCAGAAGCTGAAATCCTACCTGTCGCATATCGTCTCGGCCCTGGTGATGCGCGGGCTCGGCGTCGGCATCGTCGATGCCTTCACCGCCCGCGACCACATGCGCATGGGCGGGGTGATGCGCCCGGTCGAGATCGTCGACCGCTTCGAATATTCGATCATCAAGCCGCATGGCGACAAGCTCGGCCCCGAGGCGCTGGCGCTGGTCGACGGGTTCGAGCGCTACGTGCGCGATTATCAGGACGACTGACGAGTGACGGGCCTCACGCCGCGTCGCGCCGCTCGCCCGTCACCTCCTGCCAGGCAAGGCCGGGCCGGTAGCGCGCCGTCACCTTGCCGTTCTCCAGCAGCAGCAGATGCATCCAGCCCCTGTCGAACAGGGCGCGCAAACCCTCGTGCCGGGCAAGGACGTCGTGCACCGCCGCGCGCGGGGCCTCGACCAGCACCGACAGCCGCAGCGGCTCGTGCATCAGCCGGGCCCCGTCGCTGATCGCCTGCCAGGGCAGGCCGGCGCGCAGCCGCCCGCCATTGCCCTCGACGACGCCGATGCCGCCGACGACATTGTGCAGCAGCTTGTTGCCGCTGCCGAACAGGTCGGGCGCCACGGTCGAGCCGTAATATTGCAGCGAGATCCAGCTCGCCACGACCACCGGCGCGGTGAGGATCAGCTCCAGCACCTGCATGCCCTCGTCCGCCCGCCAGTCATAGGAGTGCAGGAAGGCGCGCCCGCCGAGATCGACGCCGGCGGTGACGCCGCGCGGCGCGGCGATGAAGGCGGAGCAGCCGGCAAGCCCCCATTCGGGCCGGGTCTCGGCCCAGTTGCGCGCCCGCAAGGCCAGCCGGTCGTGGCTGGCGCCCGGCAGCCGGGCGGCCCGCTCGATCCGCGCGAGCCGTCCCGCCTCGGCGAGTTTTTCCCGCGCGAAGGCGAGATCGTCGGCGTGCTCGCCGGACGGCGCGTCCTCGGCAAAGAGCGTCACCGCGTCGGTGGTGGTGTCGTGCAGGCCGGCGACGAACAGCGTGTCGGCGGCGATCGCAAGGCCCATCTCGGCAAGGCCGGTGCGGGTCTCAGTATCGTTGAGAAGCTGCGCCAGCAGCCGCGCCGAGACTTCGCCGGTGTGGCCGCCGCAGGCACCGCAATGATAGGCGCTCTCCTGCGGGTTGTTGGTGGTGCTGGCACCATGGCCGAGCAGCAGCACCAGCCGGGCATGGCCCTGCGTCATCGACATCGCCTTCAGCACGGTCGCCGCCGTCTCGGCCTTTTGCCGCGCGGTCAGCGCCGGGTCGAGCCGCGGCGCGCAGCCGTGATGGTGGGCGTGATGATGATGGTCATGGCGATGGGTGGGCGCCAGCGACAGCGCGTCGCGCACCAGCTTGGCCGCATAGAGCGGGCCGGCGGCCTCCACAAAGGCGAAGGAGGAGACGGCGGCCTGCCGGAACCGGTTCCACGCCCGCCGCGCCCGCGCCTTGATCCGCCCTTCCGTTTCCGCCTGCGGCGGAAGCTGGGCGGTGGAGGTCATGCCCGGCGTCAGCAGCACGGGAAGATGCGCCTCGCTCTCCACCGAGCCATGCGGATGGTGGGCGACCGGCAGGCCGAAGAAGCCGGCAAAGCCGAGCGTGTTGATGCCGGTGTCGAGGCTTTCCAAGGCCCGCCGGAACACTTCCGAGCGCACGTCGATGCAGAAGGCCGCCTGAAGGGCCGGGCGACCGTCGGTCGTCGCTATCGCAGGCGCGTGAAGCCGGGCGGCGAGCCGCCGCTGGAACGACCGCTCGGCCGCCTCCTGCAGGATGGCGTCGGCGATCTGGTCGGCGGTGGGCTCGGGCGCCCGCGCATGCGCGGCGAGCACGCCCTGCCAGTCTTGCGCCACGGCGTCGCCGATGGTGAGGAACAGCGCCTCCTCGAAGACGAGGCGGATGGCGAGAAGGTCGGTGAGCGTGGCGTCGGTGCTCCCCGAAAGCTCCGCCTGCCACAGCAGGTAGCGGGCATGCTGGGCCCAGCCGCCGAGATCGACCAGCAGCCGGTGGAACAGGGTTTCGGCCGCAGCGCCGCTGACGCCGAGCGCGGCGGATGCCCGCAGGATCGCCCGCTCCGGCGTGTCCGGACAGGCGGCGACATGCCGGCAGAAGCCGGCAAGGCCGGCAAGCTCCGGCGTCAGATCGTGCTGCGCCCATTCCCGCCAGGCGGCGAAGGCGGAGCGGCCGGGCGCCGGCGTCCACAGCGCCTGGCCCCGGTCGAAATGGCCGGCTGCCCACAGCCCGGTGGTGCGGGCGACGATCTCCGGCCAATCGGTGTCGGTGGCGCGGGCGGCAAGATCGGCGAGCGTTGCCAGCGGCGCGGGGGCGGCAGCGGGTTGTGCAAGCTGGGCCCGCAAGCTCGCGGCATCCGCCGGCTTGCCGGAAAAGGGCGCGGCGTCGAGCGCGTCTTTGAGGTCCTGATCGGAAATCTCGCCGGAGGCCAGCGCATCGGCATGCAGCCGCCGCGCCGGCACGATGTCGCTGCCGGCGACCCGGGCAAGGCGCGCGGCGGCGGTGGCGATGTCCTCGCCGGTCTGGCCGAGGAACGGGTTGACGGCGACGGTCGCCTGCAGCGGGAAGGCCGGCGGCACCCGCTGGGCGGCGCGGTTGGCGGCCGCGAGCAGGGCGGTGACCTGCGGGATGGCAAGGGAGGTCGGGGGCGTGAGCATCGGGGTTGTCCTGCGGATCGCTGGGCTGATTGGGGCGGATCAGGTCGAGGAGGGCGTCCGGAAGCCGCCGATCAGGCGGTCGACCGTTGCATTGACATAGAAGCCGTTGGCGAAGTGGACCCGCAGGCCCGCCGTTGCCGGGTGGTGCGCCCAATGCGGGAACAGCGCCTGGGCGATGGCGACGCCGCCGAAGGAGGCGAGCGCCAGGACGATCAGCGCCCATTCCAGCGGGCCGGCCTGCGGCGGGGCGAGCAACTCGCTGCCCACCACCAGCCCGGCCAGCACATGGAAGCCGAAATAGCCGATGGCGGCCGCGACCGAGGCTGTCGCGGTCTTGCGGGTGAGGGCGGCGGGGGCGGCATCGGCCAGTCCCTGCGCCACCAGATAGGCGACGCCGAAGATCAGGATCGCGCCGAGCGCCAGCGCCTGGGCCGACTTTTCCAGCGGCAGCAACGAGAAGGCGCCGGCGACAGTTGCATAAAGAGCAAGGGCGAGCAGGAAGGCCCGCGCCACCGCGGCGATGCCGGGCGCGGCGACCGGCCCCGGCCGCCGCGTCGCCTGCACCGCGCGCACGGCAGTGCCCGAGGAGAGGAAGGCATGCGCCTTGTAGAGCGAGTGGGCAACGATATGCAGCAGCGCCAGCGGCCACAGGCCGAGCCCGCATTGCAGCAGCATGAAACCCATCTGCGCCACCGTCGACCAGGCGAGCGCCGTCTTCACCGCGCTCTGGGTCAGCATGACGAGGGCGCCGAACAGGGCCGAGAAGCCGCCGACCATCACCAGCAGCGTCATCGCCGCCGGGCTCGCCTGCACCGGCTCGGCAAGGCGGATGAGCAGCAGGCCGCCGGCATTGATGATGCCCGCATGCAGCAGCGCCGAGACCGGGGTGGGGGCCTCCATCACTTCCGTCAGCCAGCCGTGCAGGGGAAAGGCCGCCGTCTTCAGCAGCGCGGCAAGGACGACCAGCAGCACGGCGATCCCGGCGGCGAGCGGCATGTCGCCGCTTGCGGCGACCTCATTGATGCCGGCGAGCGACAGCGTGCCGAAGGCGATCCAGAAGCCGAGCGCGGCAAGCAGCAGCGCGACGTCTCCGGCCGTCCAGGCGAGGGTGAACTTCGCCGCCGCCCGCCGGGCCTGCGGCCGCTCGGGATAGAACAGCAGCAGGTGCCGCAGCAAGGCGCCGACAAGGGCGAAGCTCAGGATCAGCACCGGCAGGGTGGCGGCCTGCACCATCACCAGAACGGCGGCGATGGCGGCGAGCAGCAGGCCGTGGAAGGCGCCTTCCCGCGCCTCGCCGTCGAGATAGCTGCGCGAGAAGCGCAAGACCACCCAGCCGACAAAGGCGACCAGCACCGACATCACCGCCGACACCGTGTCGAGGCCAAGCGCCAGAGCGAGAGGACCGCTGCCGATGCCGAGCGTCGCCGGGCCGACGAGCGCCAGCCAGACGCCGCCGGCAAGGGCGAGGGCGAGGGCGACGAGCGCCGCGCCCTCCGCCAGTGCCGGAAACGCGCCGGGACGGCGGCCGGGACGGGCGAGAGCGAAGGCGGCAAGGATCAGCAGCGGCAGGGGCGCGAGCGCGGTGGGAAACATCGGGGATCTCCGGACAGGAAGGACGGGGCCGGAGATAGCGCTTGCCAATGTTCAAGAAAATTACATATTTAAGCGGATATCATTCTGTTTTATAGAACGATCCGTGGGAGAGGACGATGCCGGCGCTCAACCTCCATCACCTGCGCCTGTTCAGCGCGGTGGCCGAGGACGGGACGCTGACCGGCGCCGCGCGCCGGCTCAACCTGTCGGCCTCGGCGCTGTCGGCGCAGGTCAAGGCGCTGGAGGGGGCGCTGGGGCACGATCTCTTCGAGCGGCGCGGGCGCGGGCTGGTGCTGACCGAGGCCGGGCGCATCGCGCTCGACCATGCGCAGGCGATCTTCCGCACCGCCGAGGACCTGTCGGCGACGCTGAAGGGCGGCGGGCAGAAGCCGCGCGCCCTGCGGGTCGGCGCGCTCAGCACCCTGTCGCGCAACCTGCAGATCGCGTTTCTGATGCCGGTCATCGGCAAGCCCGATGTCGATGTGGTGGTGCGCTCGGGCAGCCAGACGGAACTGCTGGCCGGGCTGGACGCGCTGGCGCTGGACGTGGTGCTGACCAATGTCGCTCCGGCGCGCGACGAGGCCCGCCGCTATCTCGTCCACCGCATCGCCGAGCAGGCGGCGAGCCTGATCGGCACGCCGGCACGCGCCGGGCGCGACCGGCCGCTGGTCGACCTGCTGGCGCACGAACCTTTGGTGCTACCGACCCGCGAGACGGCGATCCGCGCCGCTTTCGACGTGCTGGCCGCGCGGCTCGGCATCGTCCCGCGCATCGCCGCGGAGGTCGACGACATGACGATGATCCGCCTGCTGGCCCGCGAGGACGCGGGGCTCGCCGTTATTCCGCCGATCGTGGTGCGGGACGAGTTGGCCAACGGCGTGCTGGTCGAGGCCGGCCCGCTGCCGGGCATCACCGAGGTGTTCCTGGCGGTGACGGTGGAGCGCCGCTTTCCCAATCCGCTGCTGGCGGGCCTTTTGTTCCGCACGCCCGAGGGGGTGCCGGCAAGGTCCGCGGAGGGAGCAGCGACATGATCGGCATGCAAACGCGCTAAACGCGAAAGACAATCCCGCCGAACGCGCAAGAGTTGAAATGGTTGCACTCAATTTGTGCAGGCACTGCCTACCCGCTTTTTTCGACGGCTTCGGAGTTTAGAAAGCTCATTCTCTGGTGGACTTCGAGAACGGATTTCTTAGGATGAATATCCTAACAAAAACTCCAGAGGTAGAACGAAAGATGCAAATTGATGAGTTTGACAGAAAAATACTTTCTGTAATTCAAGATGATGCTAGCCTATCTATAGCTCAGGTTTCTGAGAGGGTAGGTCTCTCGACAACGCCATGTTGGCGCCGCCTCCAGAAGCTCGAGCGAGAGGGGTATATCGACGGTCGCGTAACGCTTTTGAATCAAAGCAAAATCGGCCTCGAGCTCACGGTTTTCGTGATGATACGGACCAGCCAGCATAACACAGCCTGGCTGGAGAAGTTCAATAGCGTCGTGAGTTTATTCCCGGAAATCGTGGAAGTGAACCGATTGGCGGGCGAGTATGACTATCTCTTGAAGGTTATCACCAAGAGCAATTCGTCCTACGACGCCTTCTACAAGAAGTTCATCAATCTCATCGAGCTCAATGATGTCACATCCTGTTTCTCAATGGAACAAATCAAGCGAAGTACAAGGCTGCCACTCGACGCTGCCGGCGGCGGACGCTGACGCGCTGATCGCGCGGATCCGCGCCAGCGTCATCGGCGAGGGACGGCCGATCGAAACCCCCTTCGGCCTGCGCCCGCTCGTCTATGCGGACTATGTCGCCTCCGGGCGCGGACTGTCCTTCATCGAGAACCTGATCCGCGACCAGGTGCTGCCCGACTACGGCAACACCCATACGGAGACCTCGCACACCGGACGGCGGACGACGGTGCTGCGCGAGACCGCCCGCGAGACCATCCGCAAGGCGCTCGGCGCCGATGAGCGCCATGCGGTGATCTTCACCGGCTCGGGCGCGACCTCGGCCGTCAACAAGCTGGTGCGGGCGATGCAGTTGCAGGGACGGCTGCCGCGGCGGGCGAGCCTTGCCGAGATGACCGAGGCCGAGCGGCCGGTGGTCTTCGTCGGTCCCTACGAGCACCATTCCAACGACCTGCCCTGGCGCGAGACCGGCGCCCGCATCCGCCGCATTCCGCTGAACGCGGCCGGCGGCATCTGCCTCGACACGCTGGCGCGCGAGCTCGCCGCCGTGCCCGCCGGCGTGCCGCGCCTCGGCGTCTTCTCCGCCGCCTCCAACGTCACCGGCATCAAGACCGACGTGCGGGCGATCGCGAAGCTGCTGCATGCCCATGACGCCATGGTCTTCTGCGACTACGCGGCCGGCGCCCCCTACATGCCGATCGCCATCGGCGAGACGGCGCCGGGCGCGAACGACCATATCGACGCGCTGGTCCTGTCGCCGCACAAGTTCGTCGGCGGGCCGGGCGCCTCGGGCCTGCTGGTCTGCGACAAGGCGATCTTCGAGGGCATCGAGCCGACCACCACCGGCGGCGGCACGGTCAGCTACGTGACGGCCGAGGGCCATTGCTACGTGACCAGCGTCGAGCGGCGCGAGGAGGCGGGCACGCCCAACATCGTCGGCGACATCAAGACCGGCCTGGTGCTGGAGCTGCAGGCGCGGGTCGGCGCCCGCGAGATCGAGCGCCGCGAGACGGAGATGGTGGCGCGCGCCATGCGCGCCTGGGCGCAGGAGCCGAATATCGAGCTGCTGGGTCCGCTCGACGCCGAACGCATCGGCGTCTTCGCGCTCAACATCCGCTGCGGCGCCAAGAAGCTGCATTACGGCCTCGTCGTCGCCCTGCTCAACGACCTGTTCGGCATCCAGGCGCGCGGCGGCTGTTCCTGCGCCGGCCCCTATGGCCACGACCTGCTCGGCATCGACGGGGCGGACGCCCTGCGCCACCAGCAGGAGGTGCACAGCGGCCGCAGCGTGCTGCGGCCGGGCTGGGTGCGGCTCGGCTTCAACTATTTCTTCGACGAGCGGACGACGGACTATCTGATCGAGGCGGTGCGCTTCGTCGCCGCCCATGGCGCCGCCTTCATGTCGCTCTACAAGGTCAATCCGAGCACCGGCGTGTGGTCGGTGGCGAGCGGCGCGGCGCCGGCGGCGCGGCCCGCCTCGCTGTTCGAGGCGCTTGACGGTGCGGCGACGCCGCCAGCCGGCACCGAGGTGCCGGACTTCGCCGAGTGCCTTGCGATCGCGCAAGACATCGCGCAGAAGGCCAGCGCCGCATACCCGTGCAATCCAGCGATATCCATGCCCGAACAGGAGGATATTCGCTGGTTCTGGTTGCCCCATGAGGCAGCCGAGGCCGCACGTTCCGAGAATGAGGATCGCCTATGATTGACGCATCGCCATCCGCGCAGGGGCTTGAGCAGCTTGAGGCTCGCATCAAGTTCGAGCTTAGCTGCCTGAACCTGCCCGCAGCCAACTGGGTGCCCGAACAGGTCGCTCCGGACGGCGAGCAGGTCCATGATGTCGTGATCATCGGCGGTGGCATGTGCGGGCTTGTCGCGGGCTTCGCTCTGAGGTCGGGCGGCATCCGCAATCTCCGCATCCTTGACCGCAACCCTGCCGGTTACGAAGGCCCTTGGCTTACCTATGCCCGCATGGAGACCCTGCGCTCGCCCAAGACGCTGCCTGGCCCGGCTTTTGGCATGGGGTCCTTGACCTTCCGGGCGTGGTTCCAGGCCCAGTTTGGGTACAGTGCCTGGGAAGATCTCGACAAGATCCCTCGTCCCATGTGGATGGACTACCTGAAGTGGTATCGGGAGGTTCTCGACATCCCTGTCGAAAACGGGATCGAGGTCACTCGGATCGCACCCGAAGGCCGCTATCTGCGGCTTGCGCTTCGGGGCGCGGGGCAGCCGTCGATCCTGACCCGCAGGGTGGTGATGGCAACCGGGCGCGATGGGACCGGCGGGCCGAATATTCCCGCATTTGTCGAGGGCCTGCCGCGCAGTCTCTGGGCGCATTCGGCCGACCACATTGATTTCGCGGCGCTCAAGGGCAAGCGCGTGGCTGTTGTCGGAATCGGGGCATCCGCTGTCGACAACGCGGCCGAGGCGCTCGAGCACGGGGCGGCCGAAGTCCGCCATCTGATCCGGCGATCGCAAATGCCGGTTGTGAACAAGATGATGGGCATTGGCTCCTATGGCTTCACGCAGGGCTATTGCCAAATGTCGGACGACTGGCGCTGGCAGTTCATGCGCTACTCCTTCGTCACCCAGACGCCATCTCCGCGCGGCTCGACACTGCGCGTCAGCCGCCACCCGAACGCCTTTTTCCATTTTGGTGCCGGCGTTGAGAGCGCCCGCGTCGAACAGGGGCAGTTGCTGGTCGAGACCGCCAAGGGAACGCTGGAAACCGATTTCCTGATCCTCGGGACGGGATTCCGGATCGAGCCCGATGCTCGGCCCGAACTGGCCGAACACAGCGACCAGATCCTGCTGTGGAGGGACTGCTATACCCCTCCGCCAGGTCTGGAACATGCCGAACTAGGGAATTTCCCCTATGTCGGGCGTGACTTCGCGTTTCGCCCCAAGGATCCGGTCAAGTCGTCGTGGCTGCGGCAGGTCCATTGCTTCAACTACGGCGCGACGTTGAGTCTGGGCAAGGTGAGCGGCGATATTCCCGGCATCAGCGAAGGGGCGCGATGGCTCGCGGAAGCGATCGCGGCAGCGCTTTATACCGAGGATGTCGATCACCACTGGTCGGCGCTGGAGGCTTATGACCAACCCGAGTTGCTGGGCGACGAATGGCGTCAGTCCCCATGGCCCGAAAACCGTCAGGTGGAGGTGGAGGTATGAGCGATCATGTCCTGGAGCGCGCCGCGGGAGTGGCGCAGGCTGGAGGAGAGCTTGGGGCCGCGTTGGCCACCCGGGCGCGGCTGATGGACCTGACTGAAGGGTCGCATGATGCGGCGCTGCTGCCGAAGACCCCCGGCGGACTTGCGCACGGGCTTCGCGCCCATCTGGCCGCGCGCATGTCGCGCATCTGCTCGGACGATGCGCTGGCGCGTCACTATGATCGGCTTGGCGAGGTTTCGCCTGATCTGGCCGACCTGGCGCGGCCGGGCCATCAGCCTGAAGCCCCGCGCCTGGCCGCACTGGTGGCATATGTGGACAAGATGACCCTTCATCCCAAGGAAGCCACGGCTCAAGACATCGATATTCTGCGCGATGCAGGTGTTGCAGAGGATGACATCGTTCGTCTGGCCGGCCTGGTGGCTTTCGTGAACTATCAGATCCGGGTGGCAAAGGTCTTGCGCGTCATGGAGGGGCAGTCATGAGCCGGGTAATCACGAAATTCACGACCCGTGTTCCTCATTGGCGTCCCCATGTCACGCCGGTCGATCTGGATCACGCGAGCGACGAACAGCGCGAGGCGCTGAAGGAAACGCCGTCGAACACCAAGATTTCCGAGTATGTTCTGGTTCTGGCCCATGATCCCCAGGCGCTGACCCTGCGCACGCCGCTGTTCAACGGCATCATGTATGACCCGGGCGGTCTGTCCCGTGCCGAGCGGGAACTGGGCGCGGTGGCGGCGTCCTTCGTCAATCGCTGCATCTATTGTGCGGCGGTTCATGCCAGTCGCTACAATCAGATCACCAAAGACAGCAGCGTCATGCAAAAGGTGTTCCTGGATGGCGAGAAGGCAGACATCGACCCCCGTGCCAAGGCCATTCTGAGCTTCGGGGTCAAGCTGTCGCTATGTCCGCCCGAGATCACACCCGAGGATGTGGACGCCCTGCGCGCGGTCGGGCTGGACAGCCAGGAGATTCTGGACCTGACGCTTTCGACGGCGCTTTTTGGCTGGGCCAATCGCCTCATGCACACTTTGGGTGAGCCTGTAGAGAAGTCCTGACGGTTGGGACCAATCCGGGGGAGGAGACCCCCGGCGCTTAAGAGGAGACGGTTATATGACTCGCACATTCAGGATATTGGCGGTGGCAGCAGTGACGGGCCTGGCCTCCGCAATGCCTGCGGCAGCCCAGACGCTGCGTCTGGCCACAGTTGTGTCTGCGCCGCATCCCTGGGTGGATGCTGCCGAGGTGTTCAAGACCGAGGTCGAGGCGAAAACGGGTCTGACCGTCGAGATTTTCCCCGGTGGCCAGCTCGGGAACGACCAGACCGTGGTCGATGAGATGCGCATCGGAACGGTCGATGTGATGATCGGCGGCGTCCAGAATATCTCGCCCTTCGTCAAGAAATTCGAGTTCTTCAGCCTCAACTATCTTTTTGGCGGAATGGACAGTTTCCGCGCGGCGACGGATCCGGAAGGCGAGATTTTCGCCCGTTTCAAGCAGGAAGTGGCCGATGCCGGAGTGGGGCTGAACTTGCTGGCGCTGACCGGCGGCGGCACGCGCAATCTGTCGACTTCGTCGGGGCCCGTCACCAAACCGGAGGACCTGCAAGGCACGCGCATGCGCGTGACGGGCTCGGCCCTGGACGGAGAGACCTGGCAGACCTTCGGGGCCCTGACCACCTCGCTGCCCTGGACCGAGGTCTATACGGGGGTGCAGACCGGCGTTGTCGGTGCGTTTGAAAGCACGATCAGCGGGTTTTACGGCGCGCGTCTGTATGAAGTGGCGAAATACCACAACAAGACCGAGCACCAGATCATGATGAGCCATATTTCCATCAGCGAGCTGACATGGGGCAAGCTCTCGGAAGAAGAGCGGGCGGTGATCGAAAGTGCAGCCATCGCGGCAGCGGCCCATGGGACCGACATGGGCGAGAGATATGACGCCGAGCTCATCAACCGGCTGGCCGAACAGGGCGTGACGGTCTCCGAGGTCGACAAGGATGCCTTCATCGCAAAGATCATCCCCTTGCACGAGACCTATGCCGACCGCCTTGGGGCGAGGGACTTGTTGGAGATTATCCGCGGGCTGTAGTCGGCAACCGGCCACGGACCTTGTCCGTGGCCATTTTTCAATGAGGGGATGATGCGTACTCTAAATACCCTTCTTGAAAGGGTGATGATCTTTGTTGCCAACTGCCTGTTCGCGATTTTCATATCCGCGATCCTGTATCAGGTTGTGGCCCGCAACTATCTGATGATCTCGGTGAACTGGACGGATGAAGTCGCGCTATTCTGTTTTGTCTGGTCGGTGTTCTTCGGTGCGGCCGTGGCGTTTCGACGTGGGGTGCATTATGTGGTCGAAATTCTTCCGCACCGGTTCATCACGCTGAACAACATCCTGCGCCTGTTCGGGTCGCTGGCTTGCCTTCCGGTGATTTACGTCCTCGTCGTCCATGGGCAGATTTTCGCCGAGATGGGCTGGCGGAGAAGCTCTGTCGCGCTGCAAATGCCGATGGTCTACGCCTTTGCCGCCATCCCGATTTCGGGCGTAGCCATGGCGCTGTTTGCGATCGAGGTCATTCGTGACGACTTTCGTCGTCTGCGAACCCGCACGCCCGTCGGACGACAGCCTGAGGATTACTGACATGCCCCCCTTTCTCACGCTGATTCTCAGCTTCCTGGGTCTGATCGCGTTGCGCGTGCCGATTGCCTTTGCCATTGGCCTGGCGTCGATCATCACGATCTGGCAGCTCGGTATCCCGCTGACCTCCGTCATCAACCAGATGTTCGCCAGTATCAATTCGTTTCCGCTGCTGGCGGTTCCGTTCTTCCTCCTGCTTGGACGTTTGATGAACGACGGAGGAATTACCGATCGCTTGCTGAATTTTGCGGACGCGACTGTCGGACACATCCGGGGTGGGCTGGGGCATATAAACGTCATGGTATCGATGATGTTTGCCAGTCTGTCAGGGTCGGCCGCGGCCGATACAGCCAGTGTGGGAGGGGTGCTGATCCCGGCGATGAAGAAGGCGGGGTATCCGGCGCCGTTTTCCGTCGCGTTGACGGCGGCGTCCTCTGTATTGGGAGGGATAATACCGCCGTCCATCCTTATGGTGATCTATGGCGCGTTCGGGAACGTCTCCGTCGGCGCCCTCTTTCTGGGCGGTATTGTGCCGGGAATTCTGGTGGGCCTGTCCCAGATGGGCTACACTTACGTTGTTGCAGGTAAGTTCGACGTAAAGCCAAAAGAAAAAGCCTCGTTCAAACGTGTTGTCGAGACCGGTCTGCATGCTGCGCCGCCGATGATCCTGCCGATCGTCGTCCTCGGTGGGATTATCATGGGCGTCTTCACCGCTACCGAAGCGGCGGCCATTGCCGTGGCGGTCGGGTTTTTGCTGTCAATGGGCTTTTATCGCGCCATCCGGATCAGAGACCTGCCCAAGATATTCTCGGATTCGGTCATCTCGTATTCGCTGCCCATGTTTGCGGTCGCGTCGGCGGGGATCATGGGGTGGTTGATTTCCTATCTGGGCATTGCGACCGATGCGGCCACGTTCATCCTCTCGGTGACGGACACGCGCATCGGGTTGATGCTGATGATCATGGGGTTCATGCTGATCATCGGGACGGTCCTGAGCCCGGTCACCGCCGCCATCATCTTTTTGCCCATCATCCAGAGCATCGGCAATGTCGGCGGAATAGATCAGGTGCATCTGGGTCTTATTGTCATCCTGTCGCTGACCCTCGGACTGATTACGCCGCCATACGGAATTTGCCTCCTGATTGCGACGCAGATCGGGAATGTCTCCAGCCTGCGCGCGTTCGTGGCAATCATGCCCTTGATAGGACTGGTCATGGCGATCATCGTATTGGGGATCGTGTTTCCAGGACTGTTCATGTATCTGCCTTGGACTTTCTTGCCCGATGCATTCCCCAAATAGGCCATCTGCTGTCCTGCAACCGCGATGGCGGCTCCTGCAGCGGCGACAATCCGGGGCAGGAGCTTCCATCCACGAACCTCCCTCCCGGGTCTCTTGAGAACGGACCAACCCATGTTTTCCAGCAAGCAGATCTCGGCATCCCTGTGGGCGGACACGGCGCCGCCCAGGCCGCCGGCGCCCCCGGTCTCCGGCCGCATCGAGACCGATGTGGCGGTCATCGGCGGCGGCTTCTCGGGGCTTTCCACGGCCCTGCACCTGGCCCGCGCCGGGCACCGGGTCACGGTGCTGGAAGGCATGGAGGTCGGCTTCGGCGGATCGGGCCGCAACAACGGCCAGGTGATCCCGACGATGACGGCGGCCGAGCCGGATGCGATCGAGACGCGGTTCGGCGAGACCGGCGAGCGGTTCGTCGCCCTGGTGCGCGACAGCGCCGCCTATCTGTTCGACACCGTCCGCGAGGAAGGCATCGATTGCGAGGCGGAGCAGACCGGCTGGTTCCAGCCGGCGCACCGGGAAAGCCGGCTGAAGCTGAGCCGCGCCCGTGTCGAGGCCTGGGCGAAGCGCGGCGCGCCGACCCGGCTGGTCGATGCGGCTGAATGCGCCGAACTGCTCGGCTCCGACCGCTGGTTCGGCGGCATGTACAACCCGACCGGCGGCCATATCAATCCGCTGGCGCTGGCCCGCGGCCTGGCAGGCGCCTGCGAGGCGAAGGGCGTCACGATCCACGAGAAAAGCCCGGTCGAGGCGGTGGAGCGGCGCGAGGGCCGCTGGCACCTGCGCACGCCGGCCGGCGAGGTTGTCGCCCGCGCGGTGATGCTGGCGAGCAACGCCTATACCGGCGTCCTGTCGTCGCGGCTGGCGCCGAGGGTCGCCCGCTCCGTCGTGCCGGTGCTGTCCTGGCAGATGGCGACGCGCCCGCTCACGGAGGCGCAGCGCGAGGTGGTGGTGCCGGGCCGGCAGGCGGTCTCCGACACCCATGGCGACCTGCATTTCTTCCGCTACGACAAGCGGAACCGCCTGGTGACCGGCGGCGCGCTGGCGCTCGGTCACAACGGCCCGGACCGGCTGCGCGACCTCGTCGGCCGCCGGCTGCAGACGGCGTTTCCGGTGCTCGGCAAGCCGGAGTTCGACTTCGTCTGGAACGGCTATATCGGCATGACCGAGGACCGCTTCCCCTTCATCTGCCAGCTCGGCCCGGATTTCTGGTGCTGGGCCGGCTGCAACGGCCGCGGCGTCGCCCTGTCGATCTCGCTCGGCCGCGAATTCGCCGCGGCGATCGCCGGCACCCCGGTTGCCGATCTCGCCCTGCCGATGTCCGATCCCAAGCCAATCCCCCTGCACGGTCTGGTCACGACCTTCGCCCCGCCGGTGATGCTCCCGCTCTACCGGTGGCGCGACGGCCGCGACTGACCCAAGCAGGACAGCCAAGAGGACGATGCCCCATATGACCCAGCACACCACCAGCGAGCCGGTCGTCACGCTCGACATGCTGAAGGCCGCCTTCGCCATGCGCGCCAAGGCCTATGCGCATATGTTCGACGTGCTGCGCGAGGCCTATGGCGCCGAGCGCGCCGTCGAGCTGATCGCCGAATCCACCCGTCGCCTCGGCAAGGACATGGGCAAGAAATTCGCGCATCTGGGCCCGGGCGACCTGCCGGGCCTGAAGGACGCCTTCATCGGCGGCATCCCGTGCTCGGCCGAAATGTTCGCGCCCGAGATCAAGGCGTGCGACGACGAGCGTCTGGAGATCCAGTTCCACCGCTGTCCGCTGAAGGACACGTGGACGGAGCAGGGCCGCAGCGAGGAGGATCTCGAGCTGCTCTGCAAGGCCGCCGGAGCCATCGACGGCGGCCTGTTCACCGAGGCCGGCTTTACCTTCAAGGGGGAAACCTGGACAAAGGGCAAGACCGGATGTTGCCTGCTGCGGGTCGAGCCCGGCGTCGGTGCAGGCTGAAACGACCGTCATCCCGGCCGCGGGGTGACCCCAACAAACAACAAGACAAGCTCTTCCAGATACAGGAGTAGATCACTATGACCATGTCTCGCAGGACCACTCTCGGACTGTTGGCCGGCGTTGCCGGCATGCTCGCCGTTCCGGCCGCCGCGCTCGCCGACGGCCCGGTCTATCTCGGCTACCAGTTGCCGCTGACCGGCAACACGGCGCAGTACGGCCAGGACTTCAAGACCGCCGCCGAGATCGCCCTCAAGGACTTCAACGCCTCCGGCAAGCTGAAGGTGCCGGTGGAGATCATCTTCGAGGACTCGCGCTCCGACGCGAAGGAAGGCGTCGCCATCGCCCGCAAGTTCGTCGACGACAAGCGCATCGTCGCCGCGCTCGGCGACTTCACCTCGACCGTGTCGATGGCCGCCGCCCAGGTCTACCAGCGCGCCGGCATGGCCCAGCTCAGCCAGACCGCCTCGCACCCGGACTATGCCAAGATCTCCGAATGGCAGTTCCGCAACATCACCACCCAGGCCCAGGAAGGCGTCTACAACGCCGACTGGATGACCCAGAACGGCCTGAAGAAGATCGCGGTGATCGCCGAGCAGACCGACTGGGGCCAGTCGGTGGTCAAGGACTTCGCCGAGCAGGTCAAGGCGAATGGCGGCGAGGTGGTCTTCACCGAGTTCTTCAACCGCGGCCTGCCGGACTTCCGCTCGATCATCACCAAGATCGAGCGCGCCAAGCCGGACGCGATCTACACGGGCTTCTTCTATGAGGACGGCGCCCAGTTCCTCAAGCAGATGAAGCAGCTCAACGTCGAGACCCCGGTCTATTCGACCTCCGCCGCCTACAACCAGAAGCTCGTCGAACTCGCCGGCCCGGCGGCCGAAGGCCTGTTCCTGACGGTCACCTTCCTGCCCAACAGCGAGAGCGAGAACGTCAAGACCTTCGTCGACGAGTGGAAGGCGGCGCGCGGCGGTGCCGAGCCCGGCCAGTTCCCGGCCCAGGCCTATGACGCGGTCAACATCATGCTGGAAGCGGTCGCCCGCGCCTATCCGGACGTCTCGCGCCAGAACGTCCGCGACGAGCTGGCCAAGACGACGGACTTCCCCGGCGTCACCGGCGTCACGTCCTTCGACGAGAACGGCGAGGCGCTGAAGCAGCTCACCAAGGCAACGGTGACCGACGGCCAGTTCGTCCCGGTCAAGTAACGCCGCGTTCCCCGCTCTCCGGCCGCAAGGTGCGGGGAGCGGGGCCGCAGCCGGGCTCCGCAGACCTGGCGCATGTCGAGGACCTGCCGCCGCCACGACCCGGTCTCCGGGCGGCGGGGACGGCTCCCCCTTGCGCCTGGTCCCCGTGTTCCCAGGTCAGGACAGGTTCCCGTGATAGATCCCTATTACCTGCAACAATTCACGATCGGCATATCGCTGGGCATGGTCTATGCCCTGATGGCCATCGGCTTCACGCTGATCTTCGGCGTCCTCAACGTCGTCAACTTCGCCCATGGCGAGGTCTACACGATCGGCGCCTTCGCCGGCATCATGGCGATCGCCGCCTTCGGCCCGCCCTTCCTCGTCATCGTCTTCATCGTCCTGGCGGTCGGTGCGCTGTCCGGCTTCAGCCTGGAGCGGGTGGCGTTCAGGCCGTTCCGACGGTTCTCCGACGAGGCTTCGCTGAAATCGCGGGCGATGCGCGAGGCGACGCTGATGTCCTCGCTCGCCATGTCGATCATCGCCCGCGAGGCGATGGAGCTGCTGTTCGGCTCCGAGTTCCAGACCATCGACATCAGCTACCTGATCAACAAGCCGATCTCCCTCGGCCCGGTGACCATCGTCAACGGCGACATCATCATCTTCCTGGTCTCGGTGCTGATGCTGGGCGGGTTGCAATGGCTGCTGAAATACAGCGCCATCGGCCTGTCGATCCGGGCGGTGTCGAACAATCCCTTGGGCGCGAAATATGTCGGCATCAACACCGACCGCACCATCGTGCTGACCTTCGTCATCGGCTCGATGATGGGCGCGCTCGCCGGCATTCTCGTCGGCCTCTATTACGGCGCGGTGTTCCCCTCGATGGGCTTCATTCCGGGGGTCAAGGCCTTCGTCGCCATGGTGATGGGCGGGTTGAGCTCGATCCCGGGCGCGGTGATCGCGGCGCTGGTGCTGGGGGTGGCGGAGAGCCTGTCGACGACCTTCATGTCGTCGGTCTGGGCCGACATGGTCGCCTACCTGTTCCTGATCGTCACCCTGGTGTTCTTCCCGCGGGGGCTCTTCGGAGCGAGGAGGGAACGTGTCTAAGGATCTGATCACATCGGCGGTCCTCAAGATCGCCATCCTGGCGGTGCTGTTCGCCGCCCTTCCGGCCCTGCTGGCCTATCTCGGCCAGGGCTATCTCTACCAGGTCGTCATGCTGGCGCTGATCTTCTCGCTGCTGGCGGTGTCGCTGCAACTGGTCACCGGCATCGCCGGCCTGCTGCACCTGGGCCATGCCGCCTTCTACGGCGTCGGCGCCTATATCGCGGCGCTGGCCGGAGCCGATTACGGCATCGGCTTCACCCTCGGCCTGCCGCTGGCGGGCCTGGGCGCGGCGGCGATCGCCTTCGTCGTCGCCCTGCCGACCATGCGGCTCGTCAGCATCTATTTCGCCGTCGCCACGCTCGGCATCGGCCAGATGATCTTCCTCGTGCTGCAGAACTGGGTCGAGGTCACCAAGGGCCCGAACGGGGTGATGCTGTTCACCGGCATCGACCTGTTCGGCTACACGGTCGACAGCGAGCTCGGCACCTATTTCGTGGTGGCGACGATCGTCTGCGCCTCGATCTGGGTCATCCACCGGCTGAGCCATTCCTACTACGGCAATGCGCTGCGCAGCCTGCGCGAGGACGACCAGTGCGCGGATGCGATGGGCATCGACACGGTGCGGCTGAAGATCGAGGCCTTCATGATCTCGTCCTTCTTCGCCGGGATCGCCGGGGCCTTGTGGGCCTATACCACCGGCTACATCTCGCCGATGGACTTCGATTTCTCGGAATCGATCCTGATCCTCGCCATGGTCGTGGTCGGCGGGCTGGGCAGCATTCCCGGCGCCGTCATCGGCGCCCTGCTCTTGATCCTGCTGCCCGAGGCGCTGCGCGGCGTCGGCGACATCCGCAACATCATCGTCGGCTTCGTGCTGTTCTTCTCGATCCTGTTCCTGCCCAAGGGACTGTTCGGCGAGGTGCCGGCGCTGAACTTCATCCGCCGGCAGTTCGGCTCCGCCTGGCAGGACAATCCCGACAAGCAGAAGGTGGGCTGGAAATGAGCGCCATGCTTGAGGTGGACAACGTGTCCCGGCGCTTCGGCGGCCTGATGGCGGTCGACAGCGTCACCACCACGGTCGGGGAAGGGGAACTCGTCGGGCTGATCGGCCCGAACGGCGCCGGCAAGACGACGCTGTTCAACCTGATCTCCGGCTTCACCCCGGTCTCCTCCGGCGAGATCCGCTATCGCGGCGAGACGATCAGCGGCCTCAAGCCGTCGGTGATCGCCTCGAAAGGGGTCTCGCGCACGTTCCAGAACCTGCGCGTCTTCCCCAACATGACCGTCTTCGACAATGTCTCGGTCGGCGCGGTCGGGGCCATCGGCCAGAGCCCGTGGCAGGCGATCACCGGCGGCTCGAAGCGGGCGCAGCAGATCTCCGAGCGAAGCTGGGAGGCGCTGGAGAAGGTCCGGCTGACCCAATACGCCAACGATCTGGCGGCCAACCTTGCCTATGGCAAGCGCAAGTATCTGGAGATCGCCCGCGCGCTGGCGATGAACCCGGACCTGCTGATCCTTGACGAACCGGCGGCGGGACTGAACGATTCCGAGACGGCGGAGCTTGCCGCCTTCATCAAGGAACTGCATTCAAGCGGGATCACCGTCATGCTCGTCGAGCACGACATGGGTCTCGTGATGAGCATCTGCGAGCGGATCGTCGTGCTGGCGTCGGGCCGCAAGATCGCCGATGCGGAACCGGCGGTCGTCCGGCAGAACCGCGAGGTCCTGGAAGCCTATCTGGGGGTGGACGAGTGAACGTTCTCGAAATCGCAAACCTGTCCCTGCGGATCGGCGTCCAGGACATCCTGCACGACATCAGCCTGGACCTGCCCGAAAAGGGCATCTACGCCATTCTCGGCGCCAATGGTGTCGGCAAGACCAGCCTGATGCGCTGCATCTCCGGCATCTACCACCCGACCGGCGGCGAGATCCGCTACGAGGGCAAGAACATCGTCGGCCTGAAGAGCCACCAGATCGTCGATCTCGGCATTCTCCAGGCCCCCGAGGGGCGGCAGATCTTCTCCAACATGAGCGTGCTGGAGAACCTGACCATCGGCGGCGGGCCGCTGAAGACCGCAGAACTCGACCGGGTGCTCGGGCTGTTCCCCAAGCTCAAGGAACGGCTCAAGCAGGGCGCCGGCTCCCTGTCCGGCGGCGAGCAGCAGATGCTGTGCATCGGCCGCGCCTTGATGCGCCGGCCCAAGGTGCTGCTGCTCGACGAGCCCTCGCTCGGCCTTGCGCCGATGCTGGTGCGCTTCATCTTCGACCTGGTCGAGGAGATCCGCGCGCAGGGCTACTCGATCCTGATCGTCGAGCAGAACGCCAAGGCGGCGCTGCGCATCGCCGACCGGGCCGCGGTGATCGAGGGCGGGCGGATCGTCATGGAGGGCGCGGCCAAGGATCTCGCCAATGACAGCCGCGTCGCCGATGCCTATCTGGGAGGGCATGTCGCGGCGCATTGAGCTGCGACATCGGGTACCAAACGGAAACGAGGGAACGACGATGACGCTGCCGATGATCGAGAAACGCCGTATCGAGGCCGCGGTGCTCAAGCATGTCTTCGACGTGCTGGTGGAGCGGCACGGGCGCGAGGAGGCGGAAAAGGTGATCGGCGAGGCCGTCTCCAACTCCGCCATCGCGCAGGGCAAGGAGTTCCGGGAGAAGGAGCCGAGCGAGCCTGACCTTGAGAACTTCGCCGACCTGCTGCCGCTGTGGCAGATGGACGACGCGCTGCAGATCGAGGTGCTGGAGAAGGGGCCGGACCGGCTCGACTTCAACGTCAAGCGCTGCCGCTATTCCGAGGTCTACAAGGAGATGGGGCTCGGCGATATCGGCCACCTGCTGTCCTGCAACCGCGATGGCGACTTCTGCATCGGCTACAATCCGAGGATGGAGCTGACGCGCACCCAGACGATCATGAAGGGCGCGTCCCATTGCGATTTCCGCTACCGGCTGAAGCCGGCGGCCGAATAGGCTCCTCGCTTTCCTGTTTCAAAATGACGGCGCGGTCCTCACGGTCCGCGCCGTTTTCTTTCGGTGAAGACGAGGCCGATGCCGCAGGCGGCGATCAGCGCCGCGCCGACCAGCGTCAGCGGGCGCGGTGCGAGGTCGAACAGCACGAGATCGAAGAGGGCGGCCCAGATCACCGCCGAATAGCGGGTGGCGGCGACCATGGTCGAATGGCGCGCCCGCGTCGCCGAGGCGATCAGCAGATTGCTGAGGATATAGAAGACGATCATCGCCGCGATGATGCCTGTCTCGCCGGCGACCAGCGGCCGCCAGTCACCGACGACACCCATGGCGAATGCCAGCATCAGCGTCGCGACGCTGGCCGTGAAGGAGAGTTCAAGGCTCGGCACGCTCGAGGCGCGCCGGCTGGTCAGCAGGTCGCGGGCGACATAGAAGCCGGCCGAGAAGATGGCCGAAAGGGCGCCCTCCATGCTTCCCGCAAGCGCCGGGCCGGTGGCGATCAGCGCGCCGGAAAACGCCAGCAGCAGCAGGATGCGCCCGCGCGGCGACAGGGGCTCGCCGGCCAGCAGCCAGTTCATCGCCATCACGCCGATAGGGATCGTCATCATCACCGTGGCGACGAAGCTGAGCGGGGCGAGGGTGAGCGCGTGCATCAACCCGGCGGTGGCGATGGCCTCCAGCGCGGCGCGCGCCAGCACCACGCGCGGCGGCCAGCGCAGGCCGCGCCGGATCATCAGCGGCAGCAGCAGGAAGATCGTGCCGACCGCCCGCAGCAGGATCAACTGGCTGGTCGGCATCACCGCCAGCAGCTTGACGCAGGCATTGTTGATGGTGCCGGCCCCCGTCGCCAGCAGGCCCTCGATCAGCGGCCGCCGGTCGCCGGGGGCGGGCGGCGGGCCGTGATCGTGTGCGGGCTGGCCGGAGTTGGATTGGCCGGATGTGGGGTGATCGCGCAATCGGCCGGCATCTGACGGCATGGCGGTGGGGCTCCCGAAGGGAGGAAGAGGGAATCAGGTGCCGGGGAAGGCCTTGCGGGCGGCGGCAATGAGGCTGCGTGCCCGTTCCGCAAGCTGGTCCAGCGAAATGCCGGGCCGGTAGAGCGAGGAGCCGAGGCCGAAGCCGCTGGCGCCGGCCTCGCACCAGGGCGCCATCGTCGTGGTGTCGATGCCGCCGACGGGGAGCAGCAGCGCGTCCTGCGGCATGACGCTGCGCCAGGCCTTCAGCGCGCGGGGCTCCATCGCCTCGGCCGGGAAGAGCTTCAGCGCGTCCGCCCCCTGGCGCAGCGCGGCGAAGGCTTCGGACGGGGTGGCGACGCCCGGAAGCGTCACCAGTCCGCGCGCCTGCGCTTCCGCCACCACGTCGGGCGCGTAGTTCGGCGCGACCATCAGTCGTCCGCCGACATCGGCAAGCCGGCGGCACTGCTCCGGCTCGAGCACCGTGCCGGCGCCGATCAGCGCGCGTTCGCCATGGGACGTCGCCAGCCTGCCGATGCTGGCGAAGGGATCGGGCGAGTTGAGCGGAACCTCGATGATGCGGAAGCCGGCCTCGAACAGGACGTCGGCGACATCGGTGATTTCCGCCGGCGTGACGCCGCGCAGGATGGCAACGAGCGGGCAGGCGGCAAGCGCTTCGCGCAAGGTCATGTCAGGTCTCCCTTGGCCGCGGCGAGGATCTGCCGGGCACCGTCGATCGCGGCATGGTCGCTGCCGTCCATGACATCCAGGCCGAAATGGCGGGCGACGATGGCATAGCGGCGGTTGAGCCCGTCATTGCCGACGATGCCGATGCGCTCGCCCCTGGCGAACTCGCCCTTGGCGAAGAAGCCGCAATTGCGGGCCTGCCGGAACTCCTGCGCGATCAGGAGCCCGGAGACGTAGTCGCGAATGTCGCCTGGAGCAAGCTTGCCGGCGAGCATGCCGGTGCGCGCGGCAAAGACCAGCGAGAGCATGGCATCGCCCTCCGCGCCCTCCGGTGAGCCGTCGACGATGCCGCGCTCGAAGGCGGCGATGTTTTCCCCGGCATGGTCCGAGCCGGCGGCGGCACGGGCAATGAACGAATGCTGCGTCAACAGGGCGAAGACCTCGCCGGTGACGAAGGTGCGGAAGCCCGAGATCCGCCCGCCGGCAACGCGCGCCCACTTGCTGTGGGTGCCGGGCAGCACGAGCGTTGCGTCCCTGTCGAGGCCGAAGCCGACGATCTGGGTCTCCTCGCCGCGCATCACATCGGGGAAGGGCGCGCGGGCCGGATCGGTGATGCCGGGAAGCAGGATGGCGCGCGAGCCGTTGGCGAGCGTCCGCGTGACGGTTCCCTTTGCGAGGTCTTCGACCGCGCAGGGGCAGGGGACATAGGGCACCTCGATCCAGCCGTTGCGGCTGGTGACCATGCCGACCAGCACGATGTCGAGCGCCCCTTCCGCCGAAAGCCAGGGCGCGAGCAGGGCCAGCAGCCGGGTCTCGAACGAGCCCTTTTCCACAAACTGGATGCCGTCGCCCGTCTCGATGCGGTCGCGCTGCGTGCCGTCGGCGGCGAGCAGCACCGCGCGGAAGGAGGTGGTGCCCCAGTCGACCACGATATGCGGCGCGTTGAGGGCGGAGGGGGAGGGCATGAATCGGTCCTTTCGGGGGCGGCGATGGGTCGAGCATTGATGCTTGTCTTAGCCGCAGAAACAAGATAGTGTCAATTTATGAAACATAGTCTCACATATTGGACATAGACGACATGGCTGACCTCGCCGGCATCCTCCCGGTTCTCCCGACGCCCTTCACGCAAGACGGAAAGGTCGATCTCCCGGCGATGCGCCGGCTGGTGCGCTTCGCGCTCGATTGCGGCGTCGACGGCGTCGTCTTCCCGGGTTTCGCCAGCGAGGTGGAGCAGTTGGAGGCGGGCGAGCGGGCCGAATTGTTGGCGGTCGTGGCGCAGGAGGTCGGCGGCAAGGTGCCGGTGGTGGCCGGGGCCAGTGCGCCGACCGCGAGCGAGGTGATCGCGCATGGCCGCGTGGCGGCCGCCGCCGGCGTCACCTGGCTGATGATCCAGCCGCCGGTCTCCATCGGCCGCGAGGCCGGTGCGGTGACGGCGTTCATGAGCGAGGTCGCGGCCGGCCTGCCGGAGGCGCGCATCGTGCTGCAGAATGCGCCGGCGCCGCGCGGCTCCGACATCGCGCCGCAGACCCTGGTTGAGGTGGCGCGCGCCGTGCCGCAGATCGTCTATGTCAAGGAAGAGACCCTACCGGCGGGGCCGGCGATCAGCCATCTGCTGGCGCATCGGCCGCAGACGCTGGCCGGCGTGATCGGCGGCGGCGGGGCGCGCTACATTCTCGATGAATATGCGCGCGGCGCCTGCGCGGCGATGCCGGCGATCGAGATCGCCGACGAGCATGTCGCGCTCGACCGGGCCTGGCGGGCGGGCCGCATCGCCGAGGCGCGGGAGATCTATGTGCGGACCCTGCCGCTGCTGACGCTGCAGGCCGTCTACCGGATGCGCCTGACCAAGCATGTCATGATCCGCCGCGGCGTGCTGGACAACACCGTGGTGCGCGCGCCGACGCCGGAGCTCGACGGACCGGCGAGCGCGGATATCGATGCCAACCTTGCCGCGCTCGGCATCGGCGTGCCGCAGGCGGCTGTCGCCGGGGGCGCCCGATGAGCGATAGCGTCCGCAGCATCGAGGTCTTCACGCTGACGCAGACGCGGGAGACGCCTTATCTCGGCACCGCCCGCAAGGGCGAGGAGCCGAACGCGCGCGGCTATCTGGTGCGCAAGGGCAACCGCACCGTCTATCCGACCTTCGACCGCAGCGTGCTCTTGCGCATCGAGACCCGCGACGGCGTTGTCGGCTGGGGCGAGACCTATGGCCTCGTCGCGCCCGGCGCCGTTGCCGAGATCGTCAAGGACCTGCTCGCCGACTTCACCAAGGGCCGCGATCCGACAGGTCCCTCGGCGGTCTACGACGACCTCTACGACCTGATGCGGGTGCGCGGCTATACGGGGGGCTTCTATGTCGATGCGCTGGCCGCCATCGACATCGCCCTGTGGGACATTGCCGGGCAGATCGCCGGCAAGCCCGTGGCGGAGCTTCTGGGCGGCGACCGCTCGAAGACCATCCCCGCCTATGTCTCGGGCCTGCCCGAGGCGACCCGCGAGGCCCGCGCCGAGCTCGCCCTCGCCTGGCAGGCGCGCGGGTTCGATGCGTTCAAGTTTGCAACCCCGGTCGCCGACGACGGCCCGGCGGCGGAGATGGAGAGTTTGCGCGCGGCGCTCGGCCCCAATGCGCGGATCGCCGCCGACATGCACTGGAACCAGACGGCCGACGAGGCGCTGGCCCTGATCGAGGCGATGAAGCCGCACGGGCTGTGGTTCGCCGAGGCGCCGGTCTACACCGAGGACATTGCCGGTCTGGAGCGGGTCACGAAGGGCACGGACGTAGCCATCGCCGTCGGCGAGGAATGGCGCACGGTCTGGGACATGCGCCACCGGGTGGAGCGCTGCCGCATCGCCATCGTCCAGCCGGAGATGGGGCACAAGGGCATCACCAACTTCACCCGCATCGGCGCGCTGGCGGCGGAGCGGGGGATCGAGGTGATCCCGCACGCGACCATCGGCGCCGGCATTTTCCTGGCGGCCAGCCTGCAGGCGAGCGCCTCGCTGCCGACGCTGACCGGCCACGAGTTCCAGCATTCGATCTTCGAACCCAATCGGCGCCTCCTTGCAGGTGACATGGACTGCGCGGGGGGCGTCTACCGCCTCCCGACCGGTCCGGGTCTTGGGGTGCGTCCGTCGGAGGAAGCGCTGCGGCTGATGCAGCGGATATAAAACCAAGTGGAGGAAACGCGATGACCACGACTTTCGGGCGGTTCGTCAGGACCGCAACTGCCGCTGCCCTGCTCTCGGCGACGATGCTGTCGCCGGCGCTGGCCGACACGACGCTGAAATTCGTCTCCTGGCAGGTGGACGATGCCGGCACCGGCGACTGGTGGAAGGCCGCCATCGCCGCTTTCGAGGAGGCCAATCCGGGCGTCAAGGTGGAGTTCACCAAGGTCGAGCGTGCGGCCTATGCCGACACGATGACGACGCTGTTCGCCGGCGGCCAGCCGCCGCATATCGTCCATCTCGCCTCGTTCGAGTTCCAATCCTTCGCCGAGAACGGCTGGATGGAGAATCTCGGCCCCTGGCTCGACAAGGACGGCATCGACATGACCGGCTGGGCCGGCCAGGGCAAATGCATGTGGAACGGCGAAACCGCCTGCATCATGATGAACTACTTCGGCTTCATCATGGCCTACAACAAGGCGCTCCTCGAGAAGGAGGGCCTGTCGGTTCCCACCACCTATGCCGAGTTCCTCGAGGTCGCCCGCAAGACCACCAAGGACTTCAACGGCGACGGCATCACCGACCAGTACGGCACCGGCCACGAGACCAAGGGCGGCGCCGGCCAGTACCTGACCGAGATGCTGAGCTACATCCTCGACGCCGGCGCCTACTGGACCGACGCGGACGGCAACGTCACCATCGACACGCCGCAGATGGTCGAGGGCCTGACCCGCTGGAAGACCATCGTCAAGGAGGGCCTCACCCCCATCGACCTGTCCGCCGGCGACATCCGCAAGCTCTTCGCCGACGGCAAGATCGCCCTGCGCCTCGACGGGCCGTGGCTCTACGGCATCATGCAGAACGGCGCCGCCGCCGCCGACACGGTCGTCGCCGAGCCGGCCTTCACCCCGCCGGTCGGCGGCTCGTCCAACGTGCTCGGCATGGCGAGCGAGATCCCGGACGGGGAAAAGGCGCTGGTCTGGGACTTCATCAAGCTGGTGATGTCGCCCGAGTGGCAGCGCAAATATGCCACCATCGGCAAGAACACCCCGCCGAGCCCGGTCGCCGACGTCTCCGGCGTCGAGCAGGACGTGCCGCATTTCCCCTTGCTCATCAAGACGATGATGGCGGCCTCCGATGCCGGCGTCGACCGCATCCCGACCGGCCTTGAGATCCAGTACAACGAGTTCGGCAAGATGGTGCAGGAAGAGGTCCAGCGCATGCTGATCCAGGATCTCGACCCGGCCGAGGTGGTCAAGGTCATGCAGGCGCGGGCCGAGGCCATCAAGAACGGCGGCTGACCGTCTATCCGCGGCCGGCTCCCGCCGATGGGAGCCGGCTTGTCCCTTCGATCCTGCGCCGCGGCGCTGCGCCCGCGGCAGGAGGTTGCATGTCCCGAGTCCGGCTCTTCGATCTGGCCAGGCCGAGCCGTCAGCATCTCATGGGCTATATTCTGCTTGCCCCCGCGGTGCTGTTGGTCGGCCTGATCATCGTCTATCCCCTGATCATCTCGATCGACCTGTCGCTGCAGGCGGTCAAGCTGCCGCGCATCGGCGCCCCGCGCGCGCCCTTCACCACGGCCAATTACGAGCGGCTGTTCGCCTCCAGCGAGTTCTGGATGGCCTGCTGGGTGACGCTGAAGCTCGTCGTCGTGGTCACCGCCGGCAGCCTGATCACCGGCGTCTCGACCGCGCTGCTGGTCAACAACCGCTTCCGCGGGCGCACGCTCGCGCGCCTCGCCATGGCGCTGCCCTGGGCGGTGCCGGAGGTGATCGCGGTGGTGATCTTCGCCTGGATCTTCGACAGTTCCTTCGGGTTGATGAGCTGGCTGCTGGTCAAGCTCGGCCTCTCAAACGGCATGGTCGCCTGGGTGTCGACGCCGGGCGCCGCCTTCTGGGCGGTGGCGATCACCATGATCTGGAAGGGCTTTCCCTTCGTCTCGATCATGACGCTGGCCGGCCTGCAGTCGATCCCGACCGACTTCTACAATGCCGCCAAGGTCGACGGGGCCAACGTCTTCCAGCGCTTCCGCTGGATCACGCTGCCGCTCCTGATGCCGGTGCTCGGCGTTACCCTGGTTCTGGTGATCCTGTGGGTGTTCCGCGACTTCTCGATCATCAAGGTGCTGACCGAGGGCGGGCCGCTGAAGTCGACCCAGACCCTGTCGATCATGACCTACGACCAGGCCTTCGGCTTCTTCAACTTCGGCTATGCCTCGGCGGTGGGCGTCGTCACGCTGGTCATCTGCGTCGTCGCGAGCCTGCTGATGCTCGGCCGCCAGACCCGCGCCATGTATTGAGGAAGGGGACGACATGAACCGCACGCCTCTGCAAAGCCTGGCGCTTTACGGCACCGTCATCCTGCTCGCCGCGCTGATCCTGTTTCCGGTCTACTGGCTGCTGGTGACGGCGATTTCCACCTCGGCGGAGCTGTCGCAACTGCCGCCCAGCTTCTGGCCGGACGATGCCCAGTGGAGCACCTTCGCCAAGGTCTGGGAGGAGCGGCCGATCCCGCTCTGGCTGCTCAACTCGATGCTGGCGGCGATCGGCTCGGTCGCCCTGTCGATGGTGGTCTCGGTGCTGGCGGGCTATGCCCTGTCGCGCTTCTCGATCCGCGGCGGCCATTCGCTCGGCCTGTTCATCCTGACGGCGAAGATGCTGCCGGCGACGCTGCTGGTGATCCCGCTGTTCTCGATCTTCCGCAACTTCGGCATGATCGGCAGCCTGTGGACGCTGGTGCTCGCCCATTCGACGCTGATCATTCCCTTCACCACCTGGATGCTGAAGGGCTATTTCGACACGATCCCGCGCGAGCTGGAACAGGCGGCGATGGTCGACGGCTGCTCGCCGATGGGGGCGATGGTGCGGGTCGTGCTCCCCGTTGCCACCCCCGGACTGGCGGCGACCTCGCTCTATGCCTTCGTGCTGAGCTGGGCCGACTACGCCTATGCGCGGACCTTCCTCGTCAACGCGCCCGGCAGTTGGACCGCCAATCTCGGCATCACGACGATGCGCGGCGAATACACCACCGACTGGAACGAGATTTCGGCCGCGGCCGTCTTCGTCGCCGTTCCGATCATCGTCATCTACCTGTTCCTTGAGCGCTACCTGGTCGGCGGACTGACCGCGGGCGCGGAGAAGTAATCCATGGCCAATATCTCCATTCGAAACGTCCACAAGAGCTATGGCGCGCACGAGGTGCTGAAGCCGTTCTCGCTCGAGATCGCGGACGGCGAGTTCATCGTGCTGGTCGGCCCGTCCGGCTGCGGCAAGTCGACGATGCTCAAGATCCTCGCAGGCCTCGAGCCGGCGAGTGGCGGCGCCATCCATCTCGGCGAGCGGGAGGTCACCGACCTTGCCCCCGGCGATCGCGACATCGCCATGGTGTTCCAGAACTACGCGCTCTATCCGCATCTGACCGTGCGCGAGAACATCGGCTTCGGGCTGAAGATGCGCGGCACGCCCAAGGCCGAGATCGAGCGCCGGGTGCTGGAGGCCGCGCGCATTCTGGAGGTGGAGAAATACCTCGAGCGGCGCCCGAAGGACCTGTCCGGCGGCCAGCGCCAGCGCGTCGCGCTGGGCCGGGCCATCGTGCGCCAGCCGCTCGCCTTCCTGATGGACGAGCCGCTGTCCAATCTCGACGCCAAGCTGCGCGTCCACATGCGCGCCGAGATCGGCGCGCTGCACCAACGCCTCGGCGTCACCACGGTCTATGTCACGCACGACCAGATCGAGGCGATGACCATGGCCGACCGGGTGGTGATCATGCGCGACGGCGTGATCCAGCAGATCGCCGATCCCGATACGCTGTTCCAGCGGCCCGACAATCTCTTCGTCGCCGGCTTCATCGGCTCGCCGGGCATGAACTTCCTCTCCGCCGATGTGGAACGGTCGGCCGGCGGGGCGGCGATCACCCTGTTCGGCAACCGGATCGCCGTCGACGAGGCGCGGCTCGCCGGCGCCTCGACCGTCATCGCCGGCATCCGGCCGGAGCATTTCCGCCTCGGCGAGGGCCCTGCGACCTTCGCCATCCGTCCGAGCCTCGTCGAAAGCCTCGGCTCGGAGAAATACGTCTATTTCGACGGAGGCGAGCACATGGTCGCGGCCGGCGAGAGCGAGGACGACAAATCGAAGGGCCTGATCGCCCGGCTCGCCCATTCGGGCCCGATGGCGGAAGGCGAGGGCCTCGTCCTGTCCTTCGATCCGGCCGAACTGCATCTCTTCGATGCGGTGAGCGAAAAGGCGCTGCGCTGATGCTGGTTCTCGTCACGGGAAGCTCCGGCCGCGTCGGCCGGGCAACGGTCGCGGCCCTGCGCGCCGCCGGGCACGAGGTGCGCGGCTTCGACCTGCGTGCCTCCAATCCGAACCAATCAGGCTCCGATCTCGACGAGGTGGTCGGCAGCTTCGAGGATGCCGAGGCCTGTGCCCGCGCGGTCGCCGGCACGGATGCGGTGCTGCATCTGGGCGCCTTCATGTCCTGGGTGCCGGCCGAGCGCACGGCGATGTTCCGCGCCAATGTCGAGGGAACGCGGGTGCTGCTCGACGCGGCGGCCGACGCCGGCGTGCGCCGCTTCGTCTTCGCCAGCTCCGGCGAGGTCTATCCGGAGAACGCGCCGCTGTTCCTGCCCGTCACCGAGGAGCATCCGCTGCGGGCGAACAGCCCTTACGGCCTCACCAAGCTGCTCGGCGAGGACCTCGTCTCCTTCCACCAGCGTATCGGCAGTTTCGAGACGGTGATCCTGCGCTTTTCGCATACGCAGGATGCGAGCGAGTTGCTCGACCCGGACAGCGTCTTCTCCGGCCCGCGCTTCTTCCTGCAACCGCGCATCCGCCAGCAGGAGCGCATGGGCAACACCGCGGTGGCCGAACTGCTGCGCGCGGCCGATCCCGGACGGCCCGCCCATGTGCTCGCCCGCAATGCCGCCGGCAAACCGTTCCGGATGCACATCACCGACACCAGGGATATGGTGACGGGCGTGCTGCTGGCGCTGGAATCGGACCGGGCGGCCGGGGGGATCTTCAATCTGGGGGCGAGCGACCCCGTCGATTTTGGGCGGCTGCTGCCGGCGATGGCCGAAATCACGGGATTGCCGGTCGTCACCGTTGACCTGCCCGGCGCCGGCGTCGATTACCAGACCTCGAACGCAAGGATACGCGAGACGCTGGGGTTCGAGCCGGAATGGACGATCGATCGGATGTTGCAGGAGGCGGCGCGGACATGGCGGACGCGAGCACAGGCCTGAGCCAGTCCCGCAAGGACGTCCCCTCCGGTACGGCGGCGCTCGCCAAGGGCCTGACGCTGCTCGACATGGTGGCCGATGCGGAGACGCCCTTGCGCTTCGCCGACCTGCTGCGCCAATCCGGCCTGCCCAAGCCGACCTTCGCGCGCATCCTGCGCACGCTGATCGCCTTCGGCCTGGTGCGCCAGAACGAGGAACGCGGCACCTATGTCATCGGGCCGCGCTTCCTGGAACTGTCGCACCGGGTGTGGGACACGTTCGACCTGCCGACCGCCGCCGCCCCCGAGCTGGAGCGCCTGTCGGCCGAGCTCGGCGAGACGGTGGCGCTGTGCCGGCTCGACGGCGACCAGGTGCAGTATCTCGACGAGCGCTCGGGCGACGGGCTCGGCGTCAGGGTCGACACCGGCCGCCGCGTGCCGCTGCATTGCACCGCCGCCGGCAAGGTGCTGGTCGCCTTCCAGGAGCCGGGGTTCGCCCGCGCGCTGCTGGAGCGGCTCACCCTCGACCGCCACACGCCGCGCACCATCACCACGCTGGAAGCCTTGCAGGCCGACCTGACGCTGACCCGCGCGCGCGGCTATTCGGTCTCCTACGAGGAGCACCTCAACGGCGTCAACTCCGTCGCCGTCGCCATTGCCGGCAAGGACGGCACGCCCATCGGCGCGCTGGTCGCGCTGGGCCCCTCGTCGCGGCTCGACACGTCGCATATCCACCCGGTCGGACGCGAGCTGATCGCCGCCGCCCGCAGGATCACGGGCGCGGCCGGTGCCATCGCCATCAGTTCCCGCCCGCGCCCGCGCACCAGCCAGTCGCAGACGCCGGCCGATCTCGCCTGCGTCCTGCCCTGGGGCGCGCAGCTCGGCGAGGCCCCGGTCTGGGACCCGGTCGCACGCAGCCTCTACTGGGTCGATATCCTGCATCCGGCGGTCTACCGCTTCGACCCGTCGAGCGGCCTCAACGAGACCTGCGAGACCGGCAAGCTGGTCAGCTCCGTGATGCCTTGCGGCGACGGCTCGCTGGCGGTGGCAACGCAGGACGGCATCGAGTTCCTGGACTTCGTCTCCGGCACCCTGCAGCCGCTGGTCGACCCGGAAGCGGGCATCCCGGAGAACCGTCTCAACGACGCCAAGGTCGGCCCCGGCGGGGCGATCTGGGTCGGCTCCATGCGGCTCGATGCCAGCAAGCCGAGCGGCGCGCTCTACCGGGTCGCCGCCGACGGCACGGTGACACGCAAGGAAAGCGGCATCTCGGTCAGCAACGGCATGGCCTGGAGCCCGGACAACCGGGTCTTCTACTTCGTCGATACGGTGCCGGGCCTGATCTACGCCTATGATTTCGAGCCCGGAAAGGGCGTTCTCGGCAACCGCCGGGTGCTTGCCCGCATCCCGGAAAGCGAGGGCCGCCCGGACGGCATCGCCGTCGACAGGGAAGGCGGCGTGTGGTGCGCGATCTGGGACGGCTGGCGGGTCAACCGCTACCTGCCCGACGGCCGGCACGAGCGCAGCATCGAGCTTCCCGTTCCGCGCCCGACCAGCGTTGCCTTCGGCGGCGAGGGGCTGGCGACGCTCTACATCACCAGCGCCCGCACGCGGCTGCCGGCCTCGACCCTGTCCGAGGCGCCGCTGTCCGGCGGCCTCTTCGCCTGCACGCCGGGCCTTAGCGGTGTGCCGATCACCCTGTTCGACAGGGGTCAGAGCGCCGCATGAACACGCTCGAGACGATTTTCGGCCTTCACGGCCGCGTCGCGCTGGTCACCGGCTCGAGCCGGGGCATTGGCGCGGCCATCGCCATTGGGCTTTCAGGCGCCGGCGCCACGGTCGTGGTGCACGGCCACAGCCTGGAAGCGACCGCGGGAACCGTTGCCGCCATCGAGGCGGGCGGCGGCACGGCGCTCGCCCTTGCCGCCGACCTTGCCGAGCGCGGCGCCGGGCGCCGTCTGGTGGAGGAGGCGGAGGCCCGGCTCGGGCATCTCGACATCCTCGTCGTCAATGCCTCGGCCCAGGTCAATGCCGAGCTTGCCGACCTCACCGAGGCGGATTTCGACTTGCAGGTGGCGGTCAACCTGCGCTCCACGGTGGAGATGCTGCAGACGGGCCTGCCGCGCATGGCGGCGCGCGGCTGGGGCCGGGTCGTCAGCATCGGCTCGATCAACCAGCTCCGGCCCAAGGCCATCGTCACCGCCTATGCGGCGACCAAGGCCGCCCAGCACAACCTGATCCAGAGCCAGGCGCGCGACTATGCCCGCTATGGCGTGCTGCTCAACACGCTGGCGCCCGGCCTCGTCGACACCGACCGCAACGCGGGGCGCAAGGCGGCGGACCCGCAAGGCTGGGACGACTATGTCCGCACGCTCAACTGGATGGGCCGGGCCGGGCAGGCCGAGGAGATGGTCGGCGCGGCGATCTTCCTTGCGTCTGACGCCTGCAGCTTCATGACCGGCGAGAGCATCGTCCTGTCCGGCGGCTATTGAGCCCTCACGGCTTGTAGAAGATCAGCCCGGCGCCGGCGACGATCAGCGTGAAGCCGGCGAGATGCGTCCAGCGCAGCGGCTCGCCCAGAAACCAGATCGAGAACACGGCGAAGACGCTGAGCGTGATGACCTCCTGGATGGTCTTCAGCTCGGCGGCGCTGAAATGCCCGTGGCCGATGCGGTTGGCCGGGACCTGCAGCACATATTCGAAGAAGGCGATGCCCCAGCTCACCAGGATGACGATGACGAGCGGCGAGCTCTTGAACTTCAGGTGCCCGTACCAGGCGAAGGTCATGAAGATGTTGGAGGCGAGCAGCAGGCCGATCGTGACGAAGGGCACGTAGGAGAGATTGGCAAACGGCATCGGGGAGATCCACCGCCAGCGCAGGGACACGCCTGCCGGGCGGCGCGGTCGCCCGGTGCGGCATCGACCCGGACATCCGGTTTCCCTCGCGCCCCCGGCACGCCGGAGAGGGCGGAGCGATTCGACGGCAGGAAGATAGCGCCGTTCGCGGATTGCAAAAGAGGCAAGACGGGCCCTCGCGACGGGAAATCCCGCAAGGGCGCGGCGCGCGGGCGACATTCTCGACCGGCGATGGAATTGCCGCTAAGAGTGAGTCGCATCGGTTGTTTCGTTTCCGCAAGACTATTGAGGGAGTTGCGTGTGGGTGCTGACGCAACGTCGAAGCCGCGAGCGCCGCGCGGCGTCCAGTCCGTCGAGACCGGCGGCGCCATCCTGATGGCGCTGGCCCAGGCCGGCGGCCCGCTGAAGCTGAAGGACCTCGCCGAGGCGCTCGGCATGGCGCCTGCGCAGTTGCACCCCTACCTGGTCAGCTTCCGCAATATCAACATGGTCGAGCAGACCGAGACCGGCCAGTACCAGCTCGGCCCTTTCGCCTTGTGGCTGGGCCTCACCCGCCTGCGCAACCAGAACGCCTATCGCGAGACGCTGCGCCGGGTGCCGGCGCTGGCCGAGGAACTGGGGCTGATGGTGGCGATCAGCGTCTGGGGCCTGCACGGGCCGACCATCGTCTATATCGAGGAGACGGCGGCGCGCATCCACTCCAACGTTGCCGTCGGCGGCACCTTCATGGTGACGATGACGGCGACCGGCAAGATCTTCGCCGCCTTTCTGCCGAAGTCGACGACCGAGCCGCTGGTCCGCGCCGAGCTGCAGGGCATCGAGCCCTCGCTCTATGGCATCCCGATGGTCGACGAGGCGACGTTCCGCAAGGAGGTCGCCTCCGCTTGCAAGAAGGGCTACTCGATCACCCGCGACGCGCCGATCCCCGGCGTCAGCGCCATCGCCGCGCCGGTCTTCGACCATACCGGCATCATCCAGCTTTCGGTCACGGTGATCGGCCCGACCAACTATATCGATCTCGCCGAGGACGGGCCGTGCCTCAAGCGGCTGATCGAGTTCACGAGCGACCTGTCCCGCGATCTCGGCCATATCCCGCCCGCCTGACCAGCGCGCCGGCAATGTCGAGCGACAGGATCAGGCCGCTGGCGGCGATGGCGACGCCGGCAAGCTGCATGGCGCTCGGCCACTGACCGGCGATCGGGATCGCCAGCAGCACCGCCAGCGGCGGGATCATCGCCGGGAAGAGGCCGGCAAGGCCCGAGCCCAGCCGGCTGATCGCCGCCGCGTAGAGGACGATCGCCAGGCTCCCGCCGAGCGCACCCTGATAGAAGGCCTGTTCGAGCCACATGCCGGCCGGCAGGCGCGCCGGTTCGAGAAACACCAGATAGACCGGCAGCAGCACGACGGTGGTGGTCGCCGAGGCCGCACCGATCGCCTCGACGGCGGGAAGCCGCCAGCGGCCGAGAAGATAGGTGAAAACGCCCCACAACGTGCCCGAGCCGACGAAGCACAGATCGCCGATCAGCGTCGACGTGTCGGCCATCTTCGAGGGCGCGTTGTCGGCGGCGATCGCCACCAGCCCGCCGATCAGCACGAGCATGCCGATCTTGCGGTTCAGCGTCATCTTCTGACCGTCGAGCACCACCGGCAGCAGGTTGGCGACGATGATCGTCATGCCCGGCGAGATCACCACCGCATGCGCCAGCGGTGCGATGCCGAAGCCGGTGTTGAACAGGAAGGCGAAGGGCGGACCCATGGTGATGGTCAGCAGCGCCAGCCGGGGCAGGGTGAGGCCGCTCATGCGCGAGCGGCGCAGCAGCATCAGCGGTGCCATCAGCAACGTCGCCCCGCCATAGCGGAGCAGGGCGAGGTCGGCGCTGGAAAAGCCGTCCGACCGGCCGATATCGACGCCGACATTGTAGAAGGCCCAGGCAATGGCGGCCGAAAGGCCGAACAGGACGCCCGGCAAAAGGCGGCCCGGATGCCCCAGGCCGTCGGTGTCCCTGGTCGCGCGGGACATGGTCAGTCGTTGGCCCCGGCCATGTGGCGCGCGGCGATATAGCCGAAGGTGATCGCCGGGCCGAGGGTGATGCCGCCGCCGGGATAGTTGCCGCCCATGATGCTGAGCGCGTCGTTGCCGGCCGCATAAAGCCCGGCGATCGGCCGGCCCGCCTCGTCCAGCACGCGGGCGTTCCCGTCGGTCTTGAGGCCGGCGAAGGTGCCGAGATCGCCGATCACCAGCTTGACCGCGTAGAACGGGCCCTTTTCGACCGGCGCGACGCAGGGGTTGGGCAGGTGCTCGGGATCGCCGAGCGAGCGGTTGTAGGAGGTCGAGCCCTTGTGGAACATCGGGTCCTCGCCCTTGCGGGCATGCTCGTTGAAGGCGTCGACGGTCTTCTCCAACTGCGTCGCGTCCGCGCCGATCTTCTCGGCGAGTTCGCGCAGGCTCTTGCCCTCGAACAGGTAGCCGGAGCGGATATGGCCGCGATAGGGCACCGGCGCCGGCTTGACGAAGCCGAGGCCGTATTTGCGCAAGGTCTTGTGGTCGGCGATGAAGAAGGCGCAGATCTCGCCGCCCTCGGCCTCGCAGGCCTTGCGCATCGCCTGGCAGAAGTCGTGGTAGGAATCCGCCTCGTTGACGAAGCGCCGGCCCGAGCGCGTCACCGCGATGACGCCGGGCTTGGAGCGGTCGACGAAATGCGGGAAGACGCCGAGCGTGCCGTCGCGGCGCGGCGGCTGCGACACCGGCACCCAGGCCGCGGTGTTGGGCAGGTCGTCGCGGATCGCGCCGCCCGCTGCCGCGCCGAGGCGCAGGCCGTCGCCGGTGTTGCCGGGAGGGGCCGGCGAGACGTGCTCATGGCCGGACGGCGAATGCGGGAACAGCTCCTTGCGCCGCACCGCGTCCTGCGGGAAGCCGCCGGCGGCCAGCACCACGCCCTTGCGCGCGGTGATCTCGACCGGGCCCTCGTCCGTGTCGACGATGGCGCCGGTGACGGTGCCGCGCTCGTCGCGCAGCAGCTCGCGCACCCCGGCGCGGGTCCAGATCGGCACGTTCATGTCGAAGCAGGACCTGGCGAGGCGCCCGACCAGCGCGTTGCCGTTGACGAGGCGCATCGGTCGGCCGTGGAAGGCCATGTCCTTGAGGAACTTGAGGAACAGCTTGGCGACATAGAAGGCCGAGATCGGCGACCTGGTGACGCGGAAGAAGTGCAGCAGCTCCTTGCCCGAGCCGATCATCATGCCGAGGAAGGTGATCTCGGCGAGCGGCGGGCGCAGGCGGCGGATCTCCTTGCCGAGTTCGCGCCCGTCGAAGGGGCGGGCGACGATGGAGCGGCCGCCCGGCATGCCGCCCGGCGCGTCCGGGTGATAATCGGCGAAGGTCGGGCCGAGGTCGAACTGCAGCGCGGTCTTCTCTTCGAAGAACTCGACGGCCTTCGGGCCGGCTTCCAGGAAGGCGTCGACGCGGGCCGGATCGAAGAACGCCCCGGTCTCGTGCTCCAGATAGGTGCGCGCCTTCTCGGGCGTGTCCTCGACGCCGGCGCGCTTCGCCGGACCGCTGCAGGGGATCCACATCCAGCCGCCCGACCGGGCGGTGGTGCCGCCGAACACCGGCTCCTTCTCCACCACCAGGACATCGAGCCGGCGATGGGCGGCCGAGACGGCGCTGGCCAGACCGCCGGCGCCCGATCCGACGACGAGAACGTCGCAACTGTGCTTTTTCATTGGTGCAATTCCTTGAGGGACGGGCCGGATCAGGCCGCCAGATAGCCGCCGTCGACGGGCAG
The DNA here is from genome assembly GCF_900185735.1 of Stappia sp. P2PMeth1. Taxonomy (NCBI): domain Bacteria; kingdom Pseudomonadati; phylum Pseudomonadota; class Alphaproteobacteria; order Hyphomicrobiales; family Stappiaceae; genus Stappia; species Stappia sp. P2PMeth1. Next base: position 64,020 of record NZ_FYAW01000035.1, read on the forward strand.
GATGGCGCCGGTCACGTAGCTGGACATGTCGGAGGCGAGGAACAGGACGGGGCCGACGAGTTCCTCCGGCTGGCCGGTGCGCCCGAGCGGCGTATGCGCCATGAACCGGCCGATGGCCGCCTCGTTGCCGCGTGTGTGCTCGGTCATCGGCGTGTCGATGACGCCGGGAGCAATGGCGTTGACCCTGACGCCGCGCGGGGCGAATTCATGGGCCAGCGCCTTGGTGAACTGGGCGAGGGCGCCCTTGCTGGCGATATAGGCGGCGATGCCGGGCCCGGCCGACAGCGACATGATCGAGGCGAGATTGACGATCCGTCCGCCCGTCGCCTCGAGCTGCGCCGCGAAGGCCAGCACCATGTTGCGCGGCCCGTCAACATTGACGCGGAACGTCTGGTCCCACTCCGCCTCGAAGCCCGGATCGCCGAACCGGTGCCGCTTCAGGATGCCGGCATTGTTGACGAGGATGCGGGCAGCGCCCAGCTCCGCGCGGGTCTTCTCGGCGAAGGCGCGGGCGGCGTCCGGATCCGCGACGTCGCATCGCGCGCTCAGGGTCTTCACCCCCGCCTCGGCCGCCAGCGCGGCGGTCTGTGCGGCGGCGTCGGCGTTGATGTCGCACACCGCCACATGCGCGCCGGCCCGGGCAAGACCCAGCGCGATCGCCCGGCCATTCCCCTGTCCGGCGCCTGTCACGACGGCGACGGAGCCTTCAACTCCAATCATGGGCGTCTCCCGGAATTAGTGTATTGCTAATCAGTTTGATTATAGATAACACTTGAGTTAGGCAAGCGGGGGGTCGAAAAAAGCCGCTCGCGCCTCGCCCGCCGCCGGAGAGCGCGGCAGAAAAGCAAAGAGATGCCCCGTTCGGGGTGCGTTTTAGGGAGGTCCTGATGAAGGCACGGCTCGCAACCGCTGCGCTGGCGGCAACCATGCTTACCGCTGTTCCGGCGCTTGCCGACAGCTACGACCTGCAGAGCGTTTTCGGCCTGCAGGTGCCCTCGATCGGCCAGAGCCCGGTCAAGTGGGCCGAGCGCGTCAAGCTGATGACCGACGGCGCCATCGACATCAAGGTGCACGGCGCCGGCGATTTCGTGCCGCCGTTCGAAGTGTTCGAGGCGGTCAGCACCGGCGCGATCCCGATGGGCTTCGACTGGATCGGCTACTGGGCGAGTTCGATTCCGGTCGCCAATCTCGTCGGCTCGATGCCCTTCGGCCCGACCCCGGAAGTGGCGCTCGGCTGGATGTTCGAGGGCGGCGGCCTGGAGATCATCCAGAAGGCCTACGATCCGCACGGCGTGAAGATCATCCCGTGCCATCTCGTCGTGCCGGAGGCCGGCGGCTGGTTCAACAAGCAGATCAACACCGCCGAGGACTTCAAGGGCCTCAACATGCGCATCGCCGGCCTTGGCGGCCAGGCGCTCGCCCGCCTTGGCGCCAACACCCAGCTCGTGCCGGCCGGCGAGATCTTCGTGTCGCTGGAGACCGGCCGCATCGACGCGACGGAGTTCTCCGCGCCGCAGCTCGACATCGGCTTCGGCTTCGAGAAGGTCGCCAAGACCTATTACTTCCCGGGCTGGCACCAGCCGTCGAGCTGGGACTCCATCATCGTCAACATGGACGTGTGGAACGGCTTCACCGAGGGCCAGCAGCAGATCATGGTCGAGGCCTGCAAGGCCAACATCACGGCGAACCTTGCCGACCAGATCCACCAGCAGGCGATCGCCATCGCCAAGATCCGCGAGGCCGGCGTCGAGATCAAGCGCTTCCCCGACGAGGTGCTGGTGGCGCTGCGCGAGGCCTCCCAGGCGGTGATGGAGGACGAGGCGGCCAAGGACGCGATCTTCAAGGAGGCGCTCGACTCGCTGAACGCCTATATCGAGCGCGTCGGCGAATGGGGTGAGTTGCAGGCGCTGCCGCGCTAAGCCAGTCTCACAGACCACTGATCGGACGGCATCCCGCGACGGGTGCCGTCCTTTCGCACTCAACCGCCCCGCAAGGTCACGCCCGCAAGGTGAGGGAGGTCGTCTTGTCCGAACTGAGCCGCAAGGCGGGAGAGGCGCTGTCCTTTCCCGGCAAGATCGTCGGCTGGCTGGTGCTGCCGCTGATCGTCTCCGTCTGTCTCGGCGTGCTGGCCGCCAAGTTCGGCACCAACCGGCTGGCCGACTGGGGCGTGCGCGTGCCGCTGTTCGACACCGGCGTCACCGTCAACACCCTGCTCGACCTGCAATGGCACATTTTCGCGCTGCTGGTGCTGTTCGGCGGCGTCTATGCCTATCGCGACCGCAGCCATGTCAGCGTCGACTTCCTCGCCTCCGGCTTTTCCGCCCGCACCAGGGCCGTGGTCGATCTGGTCTGCGACCTGATCTTCCTCTTGCCCTTCTGCCTCATCATCGTCTGGTTCGGCAGCCGCTTCGCCCACCGGGCCTATATCACCGGCGAGGGCTCGACCTATGGCGGCATGATCGACCGCTGGATGATCAAGGCCTGCATTCCGCTCGCCTTCTCGCTGCTCGGCCTTGCGGCCGTCAACCGCATCATCGGCACCGCGATCGCCCTGGCGCGCGGCGACTTCTCTGCCAAGGACAAGAAGGGCTCGTGATGGAAGACGCTTTCTGGCCGCTGCTGATGCTGCTCGGGCTGATGGGCGGCATCTTCGCGGGCTATCCGGTCGCCTTCGTCCTTGCCGGCATCGGCATCCTCTTCGCCGTGATGGCCGGCGTCCCGCTGATCTTCCTGTCGACGACGGTGGCGCGGATCTATTCCGGCACGCTGACCAACTGGCTGCTGATCGCCATTCCGCTCTTCGTCTTCATGGGGCTGATGCTGGAGCGCTCCGGCGTGGCCGAGCGGCTGCTGAAGTCGCTGGCCTCGGTGTTTCGCGGCATGCCCGGCGGCTATGCCTTCGCGGTCGCGATCATCGGCGTCGTCATGGCCGCCTCGACCGGCATCATCGGCGCCTCGGTGGTGCTGATGGGCATGATGGCGCTGCCGACCATGCTGCAGAACCGCTACGATCCGAAGATCGCCACCGGCCTGATCGCGGCGAGCGGCACGCTCGGCATCCTGATCCCGCCGAGCATCATGCTGATCGTGCTGGGCGACCAGTTGCGCGTGTCGGTCGGCGACCTGTTCATGGCCGCCGTCGGTCCGGGCCTGCTGCTCGGCCTGCTCTACATGCTCTACCTGGTCTTCGTCGCGGTCTTCCAGCCGCATCGCATGCCGGCGGCGCCGGCGGCCGATCCGCGGCCGTTCTGGCGGGCGGCGGCGAGCCTGGTGCTCGACCTGCTGGCGCCCGTGCTGCTGATCGTCTCGGTGCTCGGCACCATCGTCGCCGGCATCGCCACGCCGACCGAGTCCGCCGCCATCGGCGCGCTCGGCGCCATGGTGCTGGCGCTGGTGTCGCGCCAGCTCGACTGGGCAACGCTCTATGCGGCGCTGCGCGACACCACCAAGACCACCGCGATGATCATCTTCGTCATGCTCGGCGCGACCGTCTTCTCGGTCGTCTTCCGCAAGCTCGGCGGCGATGCGCTGATCGCCGACCTGTTCTCGGTGCATGTGGAGCGGCCCTATGTGGTGATCATCATGATCATGGCACTGGTCTTCGTGCTCGGCTTCTTTCTTGAGTGGGTGGAGATCACGCTCGTCGTGGTGCCGATCGTCGCCCCCGTCGTCGCCGGGCTCGACTTCGGCCTGACGCCGGAGCAGACGCTGATCTGGTTCGCCATCGCGCTGGCGGTCAACCTGCAGACCTCGTTCCTGACCCCGCCCTTCGGCTACGCGCTGTTCTACCTGCGCGGCATCGCGCCGAGAGGCGTTTCCATCGGCACGATCTATCGCGGCGTCATTCCTTTCGTGATCCTGCAGGTCTCGGCACTGGCAGCGGTGATCTGCTGGCCGCAGATCGCCCTCTACCTGCCGCTGGCCCTGTCGAAATAGCGCTCCGCCGGCCAGGTCCGGCGGCGGGGGATGAGTTAACTCTTTCGATTGTCATTCATAAATCGTTGGCATTTTGCCGATCTTCGCTTTGAAGCATTTACCTGTTGCAGGCATACTCGGCCCATGAATTCCATCGTCCTCGATGCGCTGCCCGCAAACGAAGACAGTCGCCTGCGGGCGCTGCGCCGGCTCGGCATCCTGCATTCGGAGCGGTCGACGGAATTCGACGCCCTGGTCGAGGCGGCGGCGGCGGTCATGGACTGTCCGATCGCGATGGTCTCGTTCGTCGACGAGCACGAACAGTGGTTGAAGGCCTTTTGCGGGCTGGATTTCCAGGAAACGCCCCGCAAGGCGGCGATCTGCCGCCACACCATTCTCAGCCCCGATCTGCTCGTGGTTCGCGATCTCGCCGCCGACCCCCGGTTCCAGCACGACCGGCTGGTGGTCGAGCCGCCGCATGTGCGCTTCTATGTCGGGTGTCCGCTGTCGATCGACGGCATCCACCGGCTCGGTTCGCTCTGCGTGATGCACACCGAGCCGCGCGATCCGACCCCGTCGCAACTGCAGCAATTGCGCCGGCTCGGCGTTGCCGTGGAAGGGCTGATACGGGCCTATGCCGCCCAGGCGGAGGCGGCCACCTTGCGCGAGGACGCGGTGCGCCAGCAGGCGCTGGTCGAGACCCAGTCCCAGCTCCTTGCACAGACCACCAGCATCTCCGGCGTCGGCGGCTGGGAACTCGACCTGGAGCGCGACACGCTGCTGTGGACGGATCAGGTGCGCCGCCTGCTGGAGGTGGACGACGACTACGTCCCGGACTTGAAGGAGGCCTTCGGCTTCTTCCGGCCCGAGGCGAGAGGCGAACTGCGCCGGGCGCTCGACGATGCGCGGCTGAGGGGCTTTCCCTTCAGCCTCGAACTCCTCGCACGCACCGCCAAGGGCCGCGAGCGCTGGGTCCGTCTCGCCGGCAAGCCGTTGATGCGCGAGGACAGGACCCTGCGCATCGTCGGCGCGATCCGCGATGTCACCGACCGCAAGACGGCCGAGATCCGGCTGCAGCATTCCGAGGCGCTGTATCGCACGACGCTGCTGTCCCTGTCCGAGGGGGTGATCGTCGCCGATGCCGACGGCCGGATCCTGTCCCACAACCCGGCGGCGCTCGCCATGCTCGGCCTGGACGGGCAGGACATTACGGGCCGCGAGTTGCAGACGCTCGACCTCGACTTTCTCGCCAAGGACGGCGGGCAGGGCAGCCTTGGCAACCTTCTCGCGCGCGGCGTCGCGGATCCGGCCAGCCTGTCCAGCACCGTTGCCGGCCTGCGCCTCGGCGATGGGGTCCTGCGCTGGCTCAATCTCAATGCGGTGGCCTATTCCGGTCCCGGCGACGGGGCCGGCGGGGGCGCGGTGATCTCCCTCACCGATGTCACCGAGACGGTGCGCCAGGCGGTGACGCTCGAAGGGGTGTTCCGGAACTATCCCGGCGCCGTGGTCTATTTCGACCAGGACCTTGTCGTCGCCGGCTGGAACCGGGCTTTCGAGACCCTGCTCGACGTGCCGCCCGACTATCTGAGGCGGCGTCCCTCGCTCGCCGACTACGTGCTGATGAACGCCGAGCGCGGCGAATATGGCGAAGGCGATCCGCGGGAACTCGCCCGCCAGCGGCTCGAAACCATCCTCGGCGGACCCGAACATGCCTATGAGCGCAGCCGGCCAAACGGCATGATGCTCGATATTCGCGGCACCTTCCTGCCGGGCGGCGGGTTGCTGTCGACCTTCACGGACATCTCCGACCGCAAGCGGATCGAGCGGCAGCTTATCGAGAACGCGCGTGTGGCACGCGAGAAGTCCGACGAGTTGGAGACCGTGCTCGCCAACATGAACCAGGGGGTCAGCGTCTTCGACCGGGACGGCCGCTTGACCCTGTGGAACGAGCAATATGTCTCGCTGTTCGGCTTCGAGCCCGACGCCATCGCGCCTGGAAGGCCCTTCCGCGAGCTGGTGTTCCAGACCAACGTGCGGCAGGAGGCGCGCGAGGAGGTCGAGGCCCGTATCACAATGCTGATGCGGCGCATGGAAGCGGGCGAGACCATGCGCTCCACCTTCCGTCTGAAGACCGGCCGCATCATCTCCACCGTCCATGCCCCGCTGCCCGACGGCGGCTGGGTGGGAACGCATGAAGATGTCACCGAGCGCGAGCTTGCCGCCGACAAGGTGCTGCATGCGGCCCGCCACGACACGCTGACCGGCCTGGCCAACCGGACCTATCTCAACGAGCAGCTCGAAAAGCTCGCCACCGGCGAGGCGCCGGCCGAGGGGTGCCTCGGAATTCTGATGCTGGTCGATCTCGACCGGTTCAAGCCGGTGAACGACGCGCTCGGCCACAATGCCGGCGACGCGGTGCTATGCGAGGTGGCGCGCCGGCTGCGGCTGTGCGTGCGCGAGAGCGACTTCGTCGCGCGCATCGGCGGCGACGAATTCGCCGTGCTGCTGTTGTCGGGAAGCGGGCTGACCTGGCCGTCCGATCTGGCGGAAGCGGCGGCGCGCAGGATCCTGTCCGCCATGTCGACGCGGTTCGCCGTCGAGGGCAGCAGCATCCAGATCGGCGCCAGCATCGGCATCGCGCCGATCCTTCGCGGCGCCGAGATGTCCGAGCTCCTGCGCCACGCGGATGCCGCGCTCTACCAGGTCAAGCACCAGGGACGGAACGGCTTCCGCATTCACGAGCCGCCGGTCGACGAACCGGCGGGAGCGGGGCAGGTCATCGCCTGGCCGGGAGCGGCGGCGGCGGCCGCGGCCGGCACCGTCGCCCCGGTACTGCTTCGACCGGCGCCCTCCGGCGGCGAGTTGCTGTTCCAGCCGATCGTCTGTCTGCGCAGCCGCGAATTGCGGGGCTATCAGGCGCTGCAGCATCTGCCGGGCCAGACCGGCGGAGCCGGGGACGTGGCGCAGGACACCGCGGCGGTGGAAGCGGCGACCGCCGGGCTTCTGCGCGAGGCGCTGAGCGCGGCGGTCCGGCTGCCCGACGCGCAGATGATCTCCCTGTCGCTCGGTGCGCGCCAGTTCGGCCTCGAAACCCTGGCGGCCACCATCGAGCGGGAGATCGCCGCCGCCGGCATCGATCCGGGGCGCCTCCACCTGCAGGTCGCGGACGGCTACTTCCTGCTCAACTCCGGCGCGGCCTCGGGCCAGTTCGAGGCGTTGCGCGACATCGGCGTGCGGCTGGTTCTCGACAGGTTCGGGGCGGAGGCGTCCTGTCTCAAGCTGCTCAGCCGCTTCCGCTTCGATTCCCTGCGCATCGATGGCTGCAGCCTGCAGGACATCCTGGCCGGAGGGCGCGGCGCGGCGGCGATCCGGGCGCTGGTCGCCGTCGCCGAGACGCTGGGCGTGCCTGTGGGGGTCGAGGGGGTCGACAGCGAGGAGCGTGCGAGCCTGCTCTCGGCCGCGGGCTGCGTCCATGGCCAGGGCCGGCTGTTCGGGACACCCGAACCCATCGAGGCCTTCCTCTCCGTCGCCTGATCTTGGCGGCGCCGCTCCCTGTCGCGTCAACTGGCCCGCGTCAACTGGCCCGCGTCAACTGGGTGGTTGCTTTGCCGCGTGAATTCATTAGGTAAGGGCGGACGGTCGGCGCCCCGCGCGCCGGCTGCGGGCACGACCCCGGGCACAACCCATAAGGTGGCTGATCCATGCGGCAACTGAAGCTGGCGGCGTTGGACGAGGAAGACCTGGCGGTGATTTCCGCGCAGGTGCAGGACGCCGTGCTCAAGGTGGGCGATATCCGCTACTATCCTTCCGACCGGCACCTGGTGCTCGTCATGAACCGCTTCGCCTGGGACGGCGAGAGCACGGGGAGCCGCGCTGCCAACGAGCGCCGCCGTTCCGCCCTGTCCTTCGCCCGGGCGGAGCGCCCGCGCGCGCTGAACATCCGCCAGGACGCGAAGGACGCGGTGCTGTCGCTGCTGGCGGTCAACTTCGTCGCCGGCAGCGAGCCGGCCGGGCGCATCGACCTCGTCTTCGCCGGCGGCGGCACGCTCTCCTTCGATGTCGAATGCATCGAGGCGCAGCTCGCCGACCTCGGCGCGGCCTGGGCGACCGGGCACCGTCCCAGCCACCCGCTCGACTGACGTTTTCTCAACACCCTCCGGGCGGTGCCCGGCAAACCGTGGAGGTCCCGCCGTGGCGATCCGCCTGTCCACCGGCGCAGCCGATTTCGAGGCCGCTTTCGCGGCCCTGCTCGCCAGCAAGCGCGAGGCATCCGCCGATGTCGATGCGGCGGTGCGCGACATCATCGAGGCGGTGCGGGAGCGGGGCGACGCCGCGCTTCTCGACTACCCCCGCCGCTTCGACCGGCTGGAGGCGCAAAGCCTTGCCGAACTGACCGTCACCGCCGAGGAGATCGAGGAGGCGGTGAAGAAGGTCGACGCCCGCACGCTCGACGCCCTGACGCTGGCGCGCGACCGCATCGCCTCCCATCACGCCCGCCAGATGCCGGCGGACGACCGCTACACCGACCCGATCGGCGTCGAACTCGGCTCGCGCTGGACGGCGATCGAGGCGGTCGGCCTCTATGTGCCCGGCGGCACGGCCAGCTACCCGTCCTCGGTGCTGATGAATGCGGTGCCCGCCAGCGTCGCCGGCGTGTCGCGCATGGTCATGTGCGTGCCGAGCCCGGACGGCGCGCTCAACCCGCTGGTGCTGGCCGCGGCCCACCTTGCCGGCGTCACCGAGATCTACCGGATCGGCGGGGCCCAGGCCATCGCCGCCCTGGCCTTCGGGACGCAGACCATCCGTCCGGTCGCCAAGATCGTCGGTCCCGGCAACGCCTATGTGGCGGCCGCCAAGCGGCGGGTGTTCGGCACGGTCGGCATCGACATGATCGCCGGCCCGTCCGAGATCCTCGTCGTCGCGGACGGCGCCAACGATCCCGACTGGATCGCAGCCGACCTGTTGTCGCAGGCCGAGCACGACACCAGCGCCCAGTCGATCCTGATCACCGACGACGCGGGTTTTGCCGAGGCCGTCGAGAAGGCGGTCGAGCGCCAGTTGCGGACCCTGCCGCGCGCCGATGTCGCCGGTCCGAGCTGGGCCGATTTCGGCGCTATCATCACCGTTGCCTCGATGGACGAGGCGCCGGCGCTGGTCGATGCCATCGCCCCCGAACACCTGGAACTGGCCGTCGAGGACGCGGAAGCCCTGTTCGCCCGCATCCGCAATGTCGGCGCGGTGTTCCTCGGCCGGCACACGCCGGAGGCCATCGGCGACTATGTCGGCGGCTCCAACCACGTGTTGCCGACGGCGCGCTCGGCGCGCTTTTCCTCCGGCCTGTCGGTGCTCGATTTCGTCAAGCGCACCTCGATCCTGCGCTGCGATGCGCGGACGCTGCGCGAGCTCGGCCCGGCGGCGATCGCCCTTGCCGAGGCGGAGGGGCTGGCCGCGCACGGCCGCTCGGTCGCCATCCGGCTCAACCTGTGAGGGCGCGGCGTCGAGCAAGCGGCTTGTCGGCACGGGCGTTGACGGGATAGGTGTTGGGACGATTGCTGGACGACGCGCTGCGACGGCGGCGCGGGCAATGGAGGGTGCAAGCGCAGGTCATGGGAGAAAAGAACAGCGCCCGGCTGGTCGCGGTGGAACTCGACGAGGCGTCGATCGTCCGCTCGACGCCCGATATCGAGCATGAGCGCGCGGTCGCCATCTACGATCTCATCGAGGAGAACGAGTTCGAGCCGAACGGCGACGACGGCGGTCCCTACCGGCTGAGATTGTCGCTCGTCGAGAAGCGCCTGGTCTTCCTGGTCGAGCGGGAGGAGGGGCACCCCGTCGTCACCCACATCCTGTCGCTGACGCCGCTGCGCAAGGTGGTGAAGGACTATTTCCTGATCTGCGAGAGCTATTTCGAGGCGATCAGGACGGCGACGCCGAGCCAGATCGAGGCCATCGACATGGGCCGCCGCGGCGTCCACAACGAGGGTTCGCGCATCCTGATGGAGCGGCTGGAGGGCAAGATCCGGGTCGACATGCAGACCGCCCGCCGTCTCTTCACCCTCGTCTGCGCCCTGCACTGGAAGGGCTAGAGCCCTTTCGGCCAATTCGGAGCCATTCTGACGGAGCGATTTTGTGACAAGGTCAAGCAAAGGCACGCAGGTCGTATCTGGATACGGACAAGGGGCTTTGCGCCGGAGTTGGCGCAAAATCGCCCGTCCCGCAGGGCTTCCGATTGGCGGGCGCCCGACGCCGAACCGATCTTGCCCGATGCGAAGGCATCGCGCGGCGACCGTTTCGACGCCGGATCGCCGCTCCAATCGAGAAGCAGAATTGACTTCGAATTGGCCGAAAGGGCTCTAGGCGTGTCGGGGCCGGGGGAGACGCCCGGTAGCACGCCTGGAGACGTGCCCGGTACTGCGCCGGCGGCGGCGCCCGGTGCCGTGCTGTTCGCCTGCGGCATGAACGCCGTGCGCTCGCCGATGGCGGCGGCGATGCTCGCCCAACTGTTTCCCGGCCGGGTCTATGTGAAGTCCTGCGGCGTGCGCGCCGGCGAGCCCGATCCCTTCGTCGAGGCGGTGATGAGCGAGATCGGCTGCGATCTCGCCAGGCACCGGCCGAAGACCTTCGAGGATCTCGACGAGTCGGGCTTCGACCTGGTGGTGACGCTGGCGCCGGAAGCCCATCACAAGGCGCTGGAGATGACCCGCACCGACGCGGTCGAGGTGGAATACTGGCCCACCCCCGATCCGACGCTTGCCACCGGCTCGCGCGAGCAGATCCTCGGCGCCTATCGCGCCGTCCGCGACGGGCTGATGACCCGTATCAAGAAGCGTTTCGGCTGGACCGCGACCCCGGCCGGCTAGACCCCTTGTCCGGCCTCTGCACAGCCGCGGATTTTCGCGAATCCCGCTGTTCCCTTTCGCGGTGCGATCCGGTAGGTTCCCCGCCACATCCGGCTCGATAATCAGGAAACCATATGGCCAAGGAAGAAGTCCTCGAATTCCCGGGGGTTGTGACCGAACTGCTCCCCAACGCGACCTTTCGCGTGAAGCTCGAAAACGACCACGAGATCATTGCCCACACCGCCGGGCGCATGCGCAAGAACCGCATTCGCGTTCTCGCGGGCGACCGCGTGCTTGTCGAAATGACGCCCTACGACCTGACCAAGGGGCGCATCACCTACCGTTTCAAGTGACGCCGAACGGCCATCCGGCCCGGTCCGCCACCCGTGACAGAGAGATAGCGGTCCGATGAGCGCCGCAGCTTCCGACGACAGCAAGACCGCAGGGGCCCGCGGGACGGGCGCGCGCCCGACGCTCGTGCTTGCCTCCGGCTCGCCGCGCCGGCTGGCGCTGCTCCAGCAGATCGGCATCGATCCGGACACGCTGCTGCCCGCCGATATCGACGAGACGCCGCGCCGGGGCGAGACCCCGCGTGCGCTGGCGCAGCGGCTTGCCCGCACCAAGGCCGAGGTGGCGCGCCGCGCCGCCGACCGCAATCCGGCGCATGTCGACGGGCTGGTGCTGGCCGCCGACACCGTCGTCGCGGTCGGGCGCCGGATCCTGCCCAAGGCCGAGACTCACGAACAGGCGCTTGCCTGCCTCGAACTGCTCTCCGGGCGCGGCCACCGCGTCTATACCGGCCTGTGCGTCAGCGCCCCGAAGGATGTGGTGCGCCAGCGGCTGGTCGAGACGCGCGTGCGGTTCAAGCGCCTGTCGCGCGCCGAGATCCACGCCTATCTCGACAGCGGCGAGTGGCGCGGCAAGGCCGGCGGCTATGCCATCCAGGGCCTTGCCGGCGCTTTCGTCGCCAAGCTGGTCGGCTCCTACACCAATGTGGTCGGCCTGCCGTTGCACGAGACGGCGAACCTGTTGGCCGGGCTCAAGTATCCGGTTCTTGCCGGCTGGGCCGACCCGGCCGCGATCCGGCCCTGAGACGCTCCGGTCCGGCCGGGCGATTGCCGCTTGGCCTTGCCGGCGGTTCCTGTCACAACGGGTCGGGTCATGAGGCAGGGGCACGTCCGTGCCGGCCGCTCGGGGGGATCATGCGAAGCGGGGAATGCCGATGAATCTCGCAGCCTGGCTGGCGCGTGCCGGACGCGCGCGCGCGGATGCCGTGGCGCTGGCGCGCGGGACGTCGCCGGTCGCCAGCTATCGCGACTTCGCGGGACGGGCGGCCCGGCTCGCCGGCAGCCTGGTCTCGCAATACGGCCTTGTCCGCGGCGACCGGGTCGCCATCGTCGCGAAGAACGGCCCGCATTATCTCGAGGCGCTCTATGCGATCTGGTGGGCCGGGCTGGTCGCGGTTCCCGTCAACGTCAAGCTGCACGGCGCCGAGATCGGCTGGATCCTGGAGAACTGCGGCGCGCGCCTCGCCTTCGTCAGCACCGGCATGGAGGCGGATGTCGCCGCCTATGCGCCCGCGGGCCTGCGCGACGTAGTGACGCTCGGCGGGCCGCCGTTCTGGGCGCTGGTCGCCGGCGATCCGCTGCCGCTTGCCGATGCGGCGCCGGATGACCTTGCCTGGCTGTTCTACACCTCCGGCACCACCGGCCGGCCCAAGGGCGCGATGCTCAGCCACCGCAACCTTGCGGCCATGAGCCTTGCCTATCTCACCGAGGTCGATCCGGTGGCGCAGGGCGACACCCTGCTGCACGCGGCGCCGATGAGCCATGGCTCCGGCCTTTACGCCATGGCCCATGTCATGCGTTTCGGCATCAACGCGGTGCCGGAGTCCGGCACCTTCGAGGCCGGCGAGGTGCTGGAGATCATCGCCCGCACCCCCGGCGTGTCGATGTTCGCCGCGCCCACCATGGTCCGCCGGCTGACCGAGTCTCCGGTCGAGGCGATGGCGGAGAATATCCGCACCATCGTCTGGGGCGGGGCGCCGATGCATCTGGCGGATGCGCGCCGCGCCATCGACCGCTTCGGCCCGCGCTTCGCCCAGATCTACGGCCAGGGCGAAACGCCGATGACCGGCACTGTGCTGTCGAAGGCGGACATTGCCGACCGCGATCACCCGCGCTGGGAGGCAAGGCTGGCCAGCGCCGGCCTTGTCAGCTCAGTGGTCGAGATGCGGATCGACGGCGCCGCCGCCGATCACGGGGCGACCGGCGAGATCCTGGTGCGCGGCGACACGGTGATGCTCGGCTACTGGGACAATCCCCAGGCGAGCGCCGAGGCGCTGCGCGGCGGCTGGCTCCATACCGGCGATATCGGCAGTTTCGATGCGGAGGGCTATCTCACCCTGCTCGACCGTTCGAAGGACGTGATCATTTCCGGCGGCAGCAACGTCTATCCGCGCGAGGTGGAGGAGGTGCTGCTGACCCATCCCGGCGTGCGCGAGGTCGCCGTCATCGGCCGGCCGGATGAGGAATGGGGCGAATGCGTCGTCGCCGTCTATGCCGGCGAGGCCGAACCGGCCGATCTCGACGCGCTCTGCCTCGAGCGGATCGCCCGCTTCAAGCGGCCGAAGGACTATCTGCGGGTCGACGACCTGCCGCGCAACAGCTACGGCAAGGTGCTGAAGACCGAATTGCGCGCCCTCGACCAGCGCCGCCGGCGCGCCAGGGGCTGACGCAGGGCCGCCGGGGTCAAGGTCGACGCCGGAGGGCGGGTCGGGTAGAACTGGCCGACGAGGGCCGGGCACGGGACGAAGGACAGGCAATGACGGGCGAAGGGCGCGAGGGAGACAGCAACGGGGGCGACCGGCAGAGGCGGGCACGGCCATGCCCCGTCTGCGGCAAGCTCTCGGTGGAGCGCTTCCATCCCTTCTGCTCGTCGCGCTGCGCCGATGTCGACCTCAACCGCTGGCTGTCGGGCAGCTACAGCGTGCCGGTGGTCGAACTGGAGCCGGAGGACCTTGCCGCGCTGGAGGCGATGCAGGACACTGGCGAGGACGGCAAGTGAGCCGGACGTGACGCACGGGATTGCGCCGGTGTGTGATCCCGATCACCGCCCGGTCCCGGAAACCTGATAGGTTTGCCGCAGGATGAGCGGGAGAGCCTGCTTGTGACCCGCCGACAGGAGCCTGGACCATGGCCGTGACATTTCGCCCCCTCGCCCTTGCCGCAGCGGCCTGCGCCCTGCTTGCCGCCGCCGCTCCGCAGGCCCTGGCCAGCGAGCGGGTCGGGGTGGCCAGCGCCGTCAACCAGAGCGCCCAGAGCCAGCGTGGCGGCGCGGGAATGCGCACCATCCATATCGGCGCGAATTTCGTGAACCGCGAGAAGATCGAGACCGGGGCCACCGGCCTTGTCCAGGTTCTGCTCGCCGACGGGTCCAACTTCGTTGTCGGCCCCAACTCCACCCTGGTGATCGACGAATTCGTCTACCGCCCCTCGGAGGGCAGCGGGCGTCTCGTGGCGACGTTCGGCCGGGGCGTTGCCCGCTATGTCGGCGGCCGCATCTCCAAGGAGCGCGGCGGCGTCACCATCAACACCCGCCAGGGCACCATCGGCGTGCGCGGCGGCATGGCCAATCTGGTCGACCGCGGCAACGAGGCGATCTTCTCCTTCCTCTATGGCAAGGACCTGACCTTCACGGGCCGGGACGGCAAGACCACCCGCGTCTACCGGCCGGGCTTCTCGATCCAGGCGAGCGGCGGGCGGGGCGTCAGCCAGCGCACGCCGCAGGCGCTGATCGCCAGCGTCAACCAGATCCTGGCCGGCAATCGTCCGTCCGGCAAGCGGCCGACCGGCAGCCAGCTTGCCGGCTTCGCCGCCGTCAATTCCACCCTGCCGCCGTCGGCGGAGGCCCGCTATCCGGCGCCGATTCTCGGCCAGCCGGCTTCGCCGACCCAGCTTCTCGATCTCAGCCACGCCAATTCCGTGGTTCTGCAGGCGACCAAGCAGTATTGCGGTTACTACTGCTACTGACGCGCCGTGCGGCCTGGCCGCGTCATCGGGTACGGTTGATCTGGCTCCGGCAAGCTGGCAGTGTCGCGTGAGCGAAGCCGGGGGCACCTTCGGCCGGGTTTGGCGGCGCGGGCGGGGCCAGGGCATGGCGCCCGGCGGCGGCATGTGAGGAGTGAGCGGGATGCGGTTGGCTTCGTTCGGCGCGGGTGCGCTGTCTGTGATTGGCGGGATGCTGCTGTCGGCGTCCCTCGCGGTTGCTCCGGCCCAGGCCGATTTTGCCCTCACCATCCTGCATATCAACGACCTGCACTCGCGGCTTGAGCCGATCAATCGCTTCGATTCCACCTGCGATGCCAAGGACGATGCCGAGGGCAAGTGCTTCGGCGGCATCGCCCGGATCAAGAGCAAGATCGACGAGCGGCGCGCGGCGCTGGCCGCGGCCGGCCGCAATGTCATCACCCTGGATGCCGGCGACCAGTTCCAGGGCTCGCTGTTCTACACCACCTACAAGGGGGCAGCGGCGGCCGAGTTCATGAACATGATCGGCTTCGACGCGATGGCCGTCGGCAATCACGAGTTCGACGACGGGCCGGCCGGCCTTGCCGCCTTCCTCGAGGCGGTCGAGTTCCCGGTCCTGTCCGGCAATATCGACGTGGAGAACGAGCCGGCGCTCAAGGGCAAGGTGCCGGGAGCAATCGTGATCGAGGTCGGCGGCGAGAAGATCGGCATCGTCGCGGTGCTGGCCGAGGACACGGTCGAGACCTCGTCTCCCGGTCCCAATGTCCTGTTCCAGCGCGCCGAGACCTATCTCAAGGGCGCGGTGGAAGGGCTGCAGGCGGCCGGCGTCAACAAGATCATCGCGCTGACGCATATGGGGCTGCCGCGCGACATGGAGATCGCCGCGCGGGTGGCCGGGGTCGACGTCATCGTCGGCGGCCATTCCCACACGCTGCTGTCCAACACCCATGAGGGCGCCGCCGGTCCCTATCCGTTGCTGGTGCAGAATCCGGCCGGCCGCCAGGTGCCGGTCGTCCAGGCCTATGCCTATGGCAAGTATCTGGGCGAGATCGAGATCGTCTTCGACGATGCCGGCAAGGTGATCTCCGCCGCCGGCAACCCGATCCTGCTCGACGCCTCCGTGCCGGCCGACAAGGCCGCCGCCGCCCGCCTTGCCGAACTTGCCGCACCGCTGGAGGAAATCCGCGCCAAGGTGATCGGCAGCACCAGCGAGACCATCGACGGCTCGCGCGAGACCTGCCGCGCCCAGGAGTGCTCGATGGGCAACCTGATCGCCGATGCCATGCTCGACCGCACCAGGGCGCAGGGCGTGCGGATCGTCATCCAGAACGGCGGCGGCATCCGCGCCTCCATCGATGCCGGCGAGATCACCATGGGCGAGGTGCTCACGGTGCTGCCGTTCCAGAACACCCTCGCGACGTTCCAGATCAAGGGCCGCGATGTCGTCGCGGCGCTGGAAAACGGCGTGTCGCAGGTGGAGGAGGGGGCCGGCCGCTTCCCGCAGGTCGCCGGTATCCGCTTCTCCTGGACCCGCGCGCGCAAGCCCGGCGAGGGGCGAATCATCCAGGTCGAGGTTGAGGGCGACGCCGGCTGGGAGCCGCTCGACATGGACGCGACCTATCTGGTCGCGACCAACAACTACATGCGCGGCGGCGGCGACGGCTACAGGATCTTTTCCGAGGCCGGCACCAATGCCTATGATTATGGTCCGGGGCTGGAAGAAGTGGTGGCCGACTATATCGGCGCCCGTGCCGACGGCTATGTTCCCTATACCGACGGCCGCATCCGCGAAGTGCAGTAGCAGGCCCGCACGGCCGGGGGCATGTGCCCGGATTGCAACATGCCCCCCAATATTTGACGAGGCCTCTTCTTGAGGCAGGACTCGTCGCGGCCGCGTGGCGTAATGTCCTCCCGTTCTAATGTGTTTTTTGATTGGAGGGGCCGGTGAGCTTGGCGGTCTATGCCCGGCGCGAGAGTCTGCGTTTCGCTGGATGTGCCGTGGCCGCCCTTGTCGCGTTTGCCTGCATGCCGGCGCCGGCTGCGCTTGCGCAGGGCGCTCCGCAGGGTGCGCAGGTGTCGCTGTCTCACGAGCAGCTCCGCGCCCGTCAGGCCGAGTTGCTGGCGGCGATGATGCGCGATCCGGCCGACCTCGACATCGCCTTCGAATATGCCAACCTGTCCGCCCGCATGGGCGACTACGAGGCCGCGATCGGCACCTTCGAGCGCATGCTGATCTATGCGCCGGGCCTGCCGCGCATCCAGCTCGAACTCGGCGTGCTCTATTTCCGGCTTGGCTCCTTCGATGCGGCGCGCTCCTATTTCGAGCAGGCGCTTCAGGCGCCGAACGTGCCGCCGGAGGTGGCTGAGCGCGTCCAGACCTTCATGACCGCGATCGACACGGCCGAGGATCCGGCGAAATTCTCGGCGACGGTGATGACCGGCCTGCGCTGGCAGTCGAATGCCAATGCCGGGCCGGGCGGGCGCTTCGTGACGTTGAACGGCATCTCCTTCCTGCTCGACGACACCGCCGTCGGCCGCGCCGACTGGAACGCATTCGTTGCCGGCAACGTGCACGCGGCCTATGACCTCGGCACCCAGGGCGACCTGCTGGAGGCGGACCTGCTGTTCTATGGCGGGCGCTATTTCGACAGCACGCGGCTCAACACCGAACTCGCCGAACTGACCTTCGGGCCGTCGTTCAACATGGCCCGCTTCGACATCGACAATGCCCGCTTCGGCGTCTACGGCATCCTCACGGGCGTGCGCCTCAACGAGACCAACTATACCGGCGCCACCGGCTTCGGCGCTCGCTTCGCCATCCAGCCGGACCCGCGCTCGTCGATCAATGCCAAGGTCGAATACCGCTACCGCTGGTATCGCGACAGCGCCACCTATCCGACCGTCAGCAACCGCAACGGCTATCAGATCCTGGCGCAGTTGAGCCATGCCTACCAGTTCTCGCAGGCCTGGTCGGGGCGGGTGTCGCTGCTCGGCGACTATGAGGAGGCGGCGGCCCGATTCGAGCAGAGCTGGGAGATCGGTGCGACGGCCGGGCTCACCTATCGCTTCGCCTCGCCGGTCGAGATGCTGCGCACCGTCTGGTCGATCGATGCCGATGTCGGCTATGTCCGCCGCGCTTTCGCGGCGCCGGACCCGGTGGTCAGCTTCACGGAAAGCCAGCGGGACAACGAGTTCTGGGTGCGCGGCGCGCTCAACGTGCCGTTCCGCCCGGACATTGCCATGTCCCTGTCCGGGGAGTTCCGCAGGCTGCAATCCAATTACCAGACACGCGATTATTCCAATGCGTCCGTGACGCTCAGTCTGATCAAGACGTTCTGATCTTCTGATTTACGCCGTCCTATCGGGGGCTGATATGCGCAGGCAGTGTTTCATGGCGGCTCTCGGGGCTGCCCTTGTCGTGGTGCCGGGTACTGCTACGGCGCGCAACGACGTGGGCGTTGCGGCAGCGGTCAATCAGGACGCGCGGCGCACGCCGCCGGGCGCCGGCACCCGTACCGTGGTGCTCGGCGACACGCTGATCTATCGCGAGCGGATCGAGACCGCCGGCGAAGGGCTGGTGCAGATCCTGCTGGTCGACGGGTCGACCTTCACCGTCGGCGCCAATTCCGACCTTGTCATCGACGAATTCGTCTACGATCCCGATGCCGGGACGGGCAGGCTGGTCGCCTCCTTCGGCAAGGGCGTCGCCCGCTTCGTCGGCGGCAAGCTCAGCAAGAACCCGGGCGGCGTCACCGTCAACACCCCGGTCGGCACCATCGGCATCCGCGGCGGCATCGCCAATCTCAACCTGACCGACGGCGCGGGGCGCTTCTCGCTGCTGTTCGGCAAGGAACTGAGCTTCCGCGGCCCGGACGGCCAGACCCGCCGCATCTACGAGGCCGGCTACACGCTCGCCGTCGCCGCGGCGGCGGCCGGGGGCTACCGGCCGGAGATCCGGCGCACCAGCCAGGCGGACATTGCCGGCGTGCAGCAGGGGCTGGCGGGGCGCGGCGGCCAGACCGGCGGCGCATCCAGTTCCCCGACCGACGCCCGCGTGCGCGACTCCGGCATCGGCCAGGGCAGTTCCAGCCAGCCCGTCGTCACCGTCATGCCGCGCCCGCGGCCGCTGGTGGTGGCCTCGACCGGCATCGACGACGGCGGCTACATCGTCAGCGACATCGTGCCCGGCGCCAACGGCAACCACATCCGCGAGATCGTCAATGATCCGCCCCAGGTGGACGGCACGCAGGTGGTCCTGCGGGTGCTGACGACCGGCTCCTCCTACGATCCCTCGCTGGAAACCTTCACGGTCTCCAACCCCGGCCGGCAGGGTCTGGTCGGCGGGTCCGCGGCCACCGACACCACCGCCACCTTCACGATCACCGGCGGCGGCACCCAGCTCACCGGGACGATCGGCGGCGAGACAATCACCATACCGCTTCCCGCCGGCGGCCAGGCGGCGTTCCGTGTCGTCACCTCGGGCGGGCGCACGGTGGTCGGGACGGTGCACCGCAACGGCAACCATTTCCTCGCCTTCACCTTCTTCGAGGAAATCTCGTCCTCGGTGCTGGCGGTCAACGATCCCGTCATCGGCATCTGGGGCACGCGCACCGATCCGGCGACGCTGCGCGCCACGGCGGTCAACCAGATCCGCCGTTACCGCCTGTCGGCCGATCCGTTGCAGGTGGCCAGGACCGGCGTTGCCCATGACCTTTATTTCCTCAACCCGCTGGCGGGAGAGTTGCTCGGCCCCGCCTTCCTGCAGACCGTGCGCACCAGCGATTTCCTCGTCGTCACGGGCTCCGATCTCGACGACGACGACGCGCGCTACCTTGTCGCCTCGATGTCCATCCAGGGCAGCGGCGCCGCCCAGGCGTCGGCGATCTCGGTGTCCACCGGACTGATCTACGAGGACGAGACGGAAGGCTTCGTCATCGAGGGGCCGCGGCGCGGCGGCTTCCGCATCTCCGGCTACGACCCTTCAGTGTTGCATGGGGGGCCTGTCGATTCCGTGCCGGGCGCGGATGGGGGCCACATCTTCGGCCCGAACGCGGAGAATTTCGTGCTCGGCTTCGATGTCGGCGGGCTTGAGACCGGCACCGACGTGTCGGCGCGCGGGCCGTATCCCTATGGCTCGTTGACCGAGATGGTTTCCGGCTACACCCATGTCGGCCAGCTTGAGTCGGTCTCGCCGACGGGCGAGTTCATCCGCACCAGCCGGGTGCTCAACGGCTATGCCTCCGGCATGGTCGAGGCGGCGACGAATGGCGGTGTCGCAACGCCGTTCTGGTCCCTTGCTCCGGAGATGCTCACCATCGCCTTCGATGCCGGCAACAATTCGGTCGGCGCGTCGATGACGATCCTCGACACGTTCGACGGCGACGATCACCTTGCCGGCCTGGTGCTCGGCTTCGGCGACAGCCTGTTCACCTGGAGCGGCGACGGTCATTCGGCCCTGATCGACGACGATCGCTACGCGTTGAGCGGCAATTTCGGTGAGACCTTCGCCGTGACCGACGATGGCGAGATCATCGCGCCGGACAGCAACCCGCGCAGCTACATGATACCTTCGACGCTGGTGGCGGGGGCCGACGACGCGCTGTTCACGGATGTCGCGCGCTGCACCTGCGCCTTCCTGGAATGGGGCTATTGGGGCACCCGCTTCCGCGGCGAGGACACGTCCGAGACGGCGCCGTTCGATCCCCGGCGGCGCGATTTCGTGCATCTCGGCACCTGGGCGGCGGGCGATGTCTCCACCATCGGCGAACTGCCGCTCACCGGCACGGCCTCCTATGCCGGCCATGCGGTCGGCAGCGTCACCAACATCACCAATGATGGCCAGGCACAGTATCTGGCGGCCGGCAATTTCAACATGACCTTCGATTTCGGCGCGCGCACCGGCGAAGCCAGCATCAGCAATTTCGATGGTCGCAGCTTCGGCGGCTCGGTCTACTCCCCCACCGGCAGCCCGAGCGACCTCAGCCATTTCGTCGGCGGCCTCGGCAACATGAGCGAGACGGTGTCGGGCGTGCTGACCGGCTCTTTCGTGAACGGTCCGATGGGCGCGGCGCAAGGGGTGGTCGGCAGCTTCGGCATCTCCGACATCACCGGCGCCTACACCGCCACCGGCGTCGTCGTCGGCCAGCGCTAGGCGAGCCGTTTCAAGGGCTTGCCCGCCGCCAGGATCGGTTTGCCGAACCAGTGGCGGGCATGGCCCCGATGCCTGTCCGGCTTGTGCAAAACTTTGCAAGGGCAACTGGACAGGCTTGGTGCGAGCCTCTATAAGACCGGCACTCCGATGCGACGCAGGCAGATGGCCGCGCCGCTTCGCGGGCCCAGGTAGCTCAGTTGGTAGAGCAGCGGATTGAAAATCCGCGTGTCGCTGGTTCGATTCCGGCCCTGGGCACCACTTTCCCTTAGATAAATCCCTACAGACCAAGCCCTTAACGGCGTCCCTTTAACGGTGGCATCGTGTAACTTGGCGAGTCCGTCGTCGAGCCCTGCGTCACGCATCCGGTCCTGTCGATGTGACGCCCGCCGCAACGGCGGCCCGTGAAGTTGGCGCCGGACCTGCGTTGAGGATGTCCTGCAAGGGGAGTGGCGGGCGGAAGATGGGCGGACCGGGCCTGCACAGGTGCCGGAGCGTTCGCTGCCGGGGCGTCCGCTGCCGGAGCGTTCGCCGTGCGTTGCCTCTGCGCGGTCGCGGATCGTGACCGCCCGCGGCGAGGCGAGCGTGGTCACGCCGAAGCTGCGCCCCGAACGGACGCGATCGGCCGCCTCGTCAATCGGCGTATCAGTCGGTCGCCCGCAATCGGTCGCCCTCAGTCGTTCCCCTGTACCGGCGAGTTTCGTTTCAGGAGAGCCCAGAGCAGGATTGCCAGCGTGAGCAGCATCAACGCGGCGGTGGCGGGACGCGAGAACATCTCGATGTAGCTGCCGCGATGGATCAGCAGTGCCCGGCGCAGGTTTTCTTCGAGCATGGGTCCGAGAATGAAGCCGATGAGCAGCGGCGCCGGCGAATAGTCGAAGAGCCGCAACAGGAAGCCGACGAAGCCGAAGCCGAGAACCAGCCATACCGCGAAGGCGCTGTTGGTGAGCGTGTAGACGCCCGCGCAGATCAGCGCCACGATCACCGGATACATCATCGAATAGGGGATGCGCAGCAGCCAGAGCCAGATGCCGACCAGCGGCAGGTTGAGCCCCAGCAGGATGATGTTGCCGAGCCAGAAGCTCGCGATCAGGCCCCAGAACATCTCCGGCTGCTCGAAGATGAATTTGGGGCCAGGCGAGATGCCGTGGATCATCAGCGCGCCAAGCATGATCGCCATCGTCGGGCTGCCGGGAATGCCGAGCGACAGGGTGGGAATGAAGGCGGTCTGGACGGCCGCGTTGTTGGCGGCCTCGGGCGAGGAAATGCCCTCGATCGCTCCCTTTCCGAACCGGTGCGGGGTCCGGCTGATGCGCTTTTCGACCGCGTAGCCGATCAGCGAGGCGATGGTCGGCCCGGCGCCGGGCAGCGGCCCGACCACGCTGCCGACCCCGGCGCCGCGCGCCATCGGCAGCAGCGTCTTCAGGAATTCCGGCCGGCTCGGGATCATCGAGCGCCACGTGACCTTGGGCATCGGGCCGCGCGCCTTCTGGGCGCTGATCGCGAAGATGATCTCGCCGACGCCGAACGTGCCCAGAGCCAGCGCGACCAGGCTGACGCCGTCGAAGAGCTCCGGAACGCCGAAGGTGAAGCGATAGTCGCCGCTGTTGACGTCGATGCCGACGGTGCCGAGCAAGGCGCCGAAAAGCACCATCGCGATCCCCTTCAGCGGCGGCCCGTCGGAGATCGTGGCCGCCATGATGATGCTCAGCAGCAGGATCGCGGCATATTCGGACGGACCGACGGCGACGGCCAGCCGGCTGATGACCGGCGAGAGGAAGGTCAGCAGCAGGATGCCGACGGTTCCTCCGAAGAAGGACACATAGGTGGTGACGGTCAGCGCCACGCCGGCCTTTCCGTTCTGGGCCATCGGATAGCCATCGAGACAGGTGATGGCGTTTGACGAGGTGCCCGGCAGATTGAGCATGATCGAGGCGGTCGAGCCGCCATATTCGGCGCCGTAATAGATCCCCGACAGGAACACCAGCGCCGTTGTCGGGTCGAGATAGAAGGAGACCGGCATCAGCAGCGAGATCGCCGACAAGGCCCCGACGCCGGGCAGCACCCCGACCAGCGTTCCAAGGAAGACACCCGCGAAGCAATAGACCACCGAGGTCAGCGTCAGCGATGCGAAGCCGAGCGTGAACAACTCCATCGGATCACACCTTGATCAGAGCCGTGGGGGAATTCAGCCCGATCACGAAGACGAGCCAGACGAGCAGGCAGGAGAAGAGGACGATGCCGATCGTTTGCCGCAGTCCGGCGCCCCGGTCGGCCAGGCATGCGAGCAGGACCGAGACGCCAAGGGCCGGAAACAGACCGAACCGTCCGATGATCAGCGCGAAGCTCGCGACGCTGAACGCGATCAGAAGCAGCTCGCGCCGGGGAATGTGGACGGGCGTCGCCGACGCGCGCAGCCCGCCGATCGCGATGACCGCGCCGAGCAGCACCAGCGCCCCGCCGATCAGCAACGGAAAGTAGCCAGAGCCCATCCGCGCGGCGCTGCCGATGCCGTAGTCGAAGGCGCGATAGGCCGCGGCGGCTCCGATCAGGGCGAGCAGGAAACCGCTGATGGCGTCGCGATTGAGCTTCGGCTGCATGGGGCGTCGGTCTCTTTGTGCGATGATGGGGCGCGATGATGGGGCGCGATTACGGGGCGCGATTACGGGGCGCGATTACGGGGGCGCGATTAGGGGGCAGAAGGCGCCGGCATCGCGGCCTTGGCCTGAGCGCGGGCGTTGCGAATGTGTATGACCGCGGCCTGCTGGGCCCCCGGAACGTTCCCCTCGCGGATGCAGGACAGGATGTCGCGCATCTCCTTCAGGCTCTCCTTCGGGCGCCCGGGCCGGGACATCGAGCGCGAGCGCAGCAGGTTCACCCGCGCGAGGAGGCCGCGCAGGATGTCGGCGAGGATGTCGTTGCTGCAGCCCTGGAACATCACCTCGTAGAAGGTCGTCGTGGCCCCGATCAGTTGAGCCGGGTTCAGCCCCTCGGACGAGGCCTGCTCGAATTCCTCGAGTGCCGCGTCCATCCGCTCCAGGTGCTCGCCGGTTGCGGCGAGCGCGAAAAGGCGCACGACCTCCGGTTCGATCAGCTCCCGCACGTCGTAGATCCGCTCGGCCTCCTCCCAGCCGAGCTTGACCACGATCGGGCCCCGGTTGGGGCGGACCTCGACCAGGCGCTCCGCCTCGAGCTGACGGAGCGCTTCGCGGACCGGCGTGCGCGACGCATCGAGGTGGGAGCACAGCTCGGCCTCGGACAGCCGCTGGCCGGGCACGAACACCCCGGTGATGATGTCGCCCCGCAATGCATTGGTGACGCGCTCGCGCACGCTGCCGCCGCGGACGCGCGCCGTATCGCTGGTGTTGCTGTCCATCTATCTCCGTCCTGCGTCTCTCGCTCCGGCGACACGGTCGAGAAATGCGCCGACCGCACGGTTGAAGCTTACCGGATTGTCGTCATGCACATAGTGCCCGGCACCTTCGATCTCCTGGGCGACCACGCGCGGGTTCGTTTCGCACATTCGCTGGACCCGTGCCGGGTCGAGATAGTCGGAGTTTGCGCCGCGCAGCACGAGAACGGGGCAGGCGAGGCCGGACAGGGCCGGCCAGAGGTCCGGGTTCGGTCGCACGCTGGCCTGCTCGATCCGGCATTTCCCGATCCCGAGCTGATCGTGGCGCCAGACGATCTTGCCGCCGACGGCTTTCATCGAATGGGTGATGCGCGATTCGATCGCCGCGTCGGTGACGTTCGGCCGGATCGACCGCCAGAAGGCGCGCGCCTTGTCCAGATCGTCGAAGGAGAGCGGCGTCGTTTTAAGTTCCTTCAGGATCCGCTCGATGCCGGCGCTGCCGTCGGCCTCGGGTCCGCTGTCTTCGAGAATCAGCGACGCGAAGCGCTGGCCATGTGTCAGCGCATAGGTCAGCGCGTTGATGCCGCCCATGGAGTGGCCGAGAACATGGAGCGTCTCGGCCCTCAGGTGGTCGACAAGTGCGCCCAGATCGGCAGCGTATTGATCGGCGAAGTAGTTTCGCGCCGGATCCCAGTCCGTTTCTCCCCGGCCGCGCTGGTCGGGCGCCACCACGTAGAAGCGATCCGCGAGGGTCTGCGCCAGTCCGGCGAAGGTCCGGCCATAGCTGCGCAGACCATGCAGGCAGATCAGCATCGGACGGCCGGGATCGCCCCAGGTCAGATAGTGGAACCGCAACCCGTTCAGGTAGACGAAACTGGACTGCTCCCGGTGCATCGTGTCTGGCTCCGCGTTCTATTCGGCCGCGAGCGGTGCGACCTGCGGTCCGCCGAGGCGTGCGTGGATACGTCCGCGCGTCGCGACGGCGAAAGCCACCACCACCTCGTCGGCATTGGGCGCATCGTCGAAATAGGCGCTCACCGTGTCGTAATAGGCGCGCGCATAGAGTTCGCCGATATGGGCGAGCGGCACGTCGATCAGGGCGCCCGGGCCGCTGCGCTTGCCGGTCGAGGGAATCCACTCCTTCGCGCCGGGGAGCACGGCCCGGATCGGGGTCGCGAAACGGGCGGTGATGAAGGCGTTGCCGTGCTCGTATTCGCCGGCGCTGCCGACGACGCAGGCCTTGCCGTAGCTTTCGGCCTGCGCGCCGCCCAGGGCGGTGAGGATGCGCCGGGCAAACTCCTCTCCCAGTCGGTCGCTGCCATCGATGATCTCGCTCAGATCTCTGCTGAAGCGGCCCGCATAAGGGTTCCTGATCGCCGCGGCGATCAGGATCTTGCGCAAGGGAGCACCTTCGTCCGACTCATAGATCTCGTTGGTCAGGACTTCCTGTTCCTGACCGTACCAACGGCGGATCTGGTAGTCGGCGATGTTGTCTTGACGCATCGTCTCGTTGACCTTTCAGCTTACTCGGAAATATCGATATTGGTGGTGGCGAGGATGTGCCTCACCAGCGCCACGGAGGCGTCGCGCTTCTTCTCCAGCTCTTCCGGCGAGCTGCCCTGCGCCGTGACGCCGAGCTTGGCGAACTCCTCTTGCGCCTCCGGCTGGTCGAGGACCGTCTGGATCGCCTTGGAGACCTGGGTGCGGATCTCGGCCGGCACCCCCGACGGGGCGAAGATCCCGAACCAGCCGGCGTCGTCGAGATCCTCATAGCCTTCTTCGGCGAAGGTCGGAATGTCGGGGAACTGCGACAGGCGCTCTGGCGCTGCCACCGCCAGACCTCGCATGGCCCCGTCATCGAGCGAGGCGGTGAGCGCGGTCACCGTCAGGAAGGCGCTGTCGATATGGCCGCCGGTCACGTCGGCAACGGCGGGGGCGGATCCCTTGTAGGGCACATGGATCGTCTCGGCGCCGGATCTGGAGGCGAGCAGCGTGCCCAGCAGGTGCGGCGTGGAGCCGACGCCGAAAGTGCCGTAGGTCAGCGGCCGGGCTTTCGAGGCGTCCACATAGCCCTTCAGGTCCGTGATCGGCGATGACGCCGGGACCACGAGGATGAGCGCACTGTTGGCGACCATGCTCACCGGATCGAGGCCGGTGAGCATGTCGCCCATCTTGTCCTCGTGCAGCACCGGCGAGATCGCGTTGGTCGAGGAGGTCCCGAACAGCAGCGTGTAGCCGTCGGCGGCTTGCGTCTTCACATAGGCACCGGCAACGGCGCCGCTCGCGCCGGGACGATTGTCGACGACGACCGGCGTCCCGAGCGCGGTCTCCAGCTTGTTCGACACCAGCCGCGCCAGCAGGTCGGTGCCGCCACCTGGAGCGAAAGGCACGACGAGCGTGACCGGACGGGCGGGATATCCCTGGCCCAGGACCGGGCCTGTCAGCCCGGCGGTTGCCGCGACGCAAGCTGCGGCCAGCAGAAAACAGCGACGGTTCATGTTCCCCTCCTCTTAATACAGGATTGTATGATAATCACATCATACGTTCCGAGTTTCAAGGCCTGATTTGCGCGTCGAAGAGAGGCCCGTTCTGCGACGGGCGATGTGTCTCGGGTTAGGGTCCTGACCCTAACCCTCGTCCGAAGGCGCAGGGCGGCGGCTGAGGCAGCTTCCCTCCTTCAAAACGACGGCATGTTGCGCGGACAATCCAAAGGCCCGAACGATCGGGCGCGCGGTCCGCACCGGGGGCGGACGCGTCTGCCTTTTCAGCTCTCGATGCCGGGGCGAATGATCTTCTCATGCCTCGTCGATGCCGCGCTGGCATGCGAGACCGGCCTTTCTCAAGGCAACCTGGAGCGCGCGATCGAACTGTCCTATCCGATCCCGGTGTCGGCACCGTCAGCGAGGGCCGGGCAGGGCGGCTCGCACCGCGCAGTTCACTCCGGCCGGTTCACGCCGGAACCACCACCGCGTTCACCGGGGCGGCCATGATGCGGGACGCCAGCTCTTCCTTGAGTTCGCTCCAGCGGGCCTGCTCGGCGGGTGTCAGCGGCCGCTGCTTGGAGGTTCGTCCGATCGCGACGAACTCCGCGCCGACGGCGCCCGGGGCCGTGACATAGGCGCGAGTGTGGCCGTCCACGGTCACCTCGAACCAGAACCGGCCCTCCGCGGCTTCCGGAGCGCTGTGCGGCGCCATCGCCGTATCGATGTGATAGGCGCCCCGGCTTGTGGTCCGCGCGATCATCTCGACGGCATCGCGCACGCCGAGACCGGGAAAGGCGGTGCGCACGGACACGGTTTCCCGGTCGGGCGGACCGTCCGGCGACAGGTCGGCGAAGGCGCGCTGCATCAGACGGAAGCCGAGCGCGACACCGCCGATATTGGTGCGGCCATGATACTTGATGCAGTCCTCATAGGTGATGGCGAGCGTGGTGCCATGGTCGATGATGGCGAGTTCGGGAGCGACGATCGTCATGGCATGTGAACCTTGCGGCTGTGGAACAGGGCATCGTCGGGGGCCCCGAGCAGGCGGCCGATCACGGTGTGCTTGGCGATCTGATAGGCGGCGAGTTCCTCCCGCGTGCCTTGGCCGTCCTGATGACGGCGGATCTGGTCGACGAAGGCATCGGTGAAATAGCCGTCGGCCAGCCAGTAGCCGCTTGCGCGGGAGCCGACGGCGATCTCGAAATAGAACCTGCCGACGATCGCCGCCGGGGCGTCCGGCGGGCCGGCCTCGGGATCCACGGTCAGGCGGCCGCGCGTCCGTGCCCGGGTGATCATCTCGACGCAGTCGAGAATTCCGGCTCCGGGGAAACCGACCAGAACCCGGATGTCGTCGCGATGCGGCGGGCCCTCGGGGCTGAGATCGGCAAAGGCGCGCGCGAACAGCCGCAGGCACAGGGCAGTGGCGACAATCTGGCCGGGACCGGCGTAGCGCACGAGGTCGTCGCGGCCGATGGCCACCATGCCATCCTGGTCGCGCACCACGACACATTGCACGGGGACGCCCGCGGTCACCGCTTGCTGCGTCGGGGCGGAACGGATGGGCTGAGGAACGTGGTCAGGCATGGGCTTCCTGCTGCTTCGGCGGGGCGGAGCACGCCGACGAGGGCCGCGAACGCCGCGCGGCTAATATGAATGAATGTCTCAAGTTTGCAGCGGAAAAATGCGGCCCCAGGCGGGGTTGCGCTGCCGTGACGCAGGCGCGCTGTCGCGCCCGCCGGCAGGACGGCCGGGGCGTTGGGAGGCGTGGAGGAGGCTGCCGGGCGCGTCGGAGCCGGGCTATTCCGGCTGAAAGCCGCCGATCAACTGCCGCAGGCCGATGACGCCGCCGACGAGAATGGCGGCCAGCGTCGTCGGGCCCGACCAGGCCAGCGCGGCGCTCGCCGTCACGCCCTGGCCGACCGAGCAGCCCATGGCGACGACGCCGCCGATGCCCATCAGCATGGCGCCGCTGACCTGACGGCCGAGTTCGCGCGGGTCCTCGCAGGCTTCCCAGCGGAACAGGCCGCGGATCGACGAGCCGATCAGCGCGCCGCCGATCACCCCGATCACCGCGCCGACGGAAAAGCTGATGCCGCCGGCGGTCGAGGTCATCAGGAACACCAGGGTGCGCCCCACCGGAGCGGTGAAGGACGGGCCCTCGACGGAGACGGCGCCAAGGCTGATGTCGGAGAGATAACTGGTTCCGGCGAAGCACCAGACGACGGCGACGCCGGCGGCGATGCCCCAGCCGATCATCCGCGGCGAGCGGCGCAGCGGCGCATGGGCGAGGCCCCAGGCGAGGCAGGCGAGGCCGATGACCACCACCGTCACCACGGCGGGGATGCCGAGCAACGAGTTGAGATCGTGGACGATGCCCTGCGGCCCGGTGGCGTCCGGCTGGGGAAACAGGGCGGTGCGCACCGGCGCCAGCGGGCCGGACAGGGCGATGAAGCCGAAGATGCCCATCACCACCACGACGACCAGCGAGCGCAGGTCGCCGCCGCCGAAGCGCACCAGGGCGCCGAAGCCGCAATTGCCGGCCAGCGCCATGCCGTAGCCGAAAACGAGGCCGCCGAGGATCGAGGCGAGCGGGTTCCAGGAGATCGAGTGGTAGAAGCTGCCGCCGAGATCGACGATGCCGGCCATGGCGGCGAACTGGGTGCCGAGAACGGCGACGCCGACGACGATGCCCCACAGCCGCAGCATCGTCTGGTCCTTGCCGTAGACCGCGCTTTCCAGCGCGCCGAGCGTGCAGAAATCGCCGAGCCGGGCCGCCAGTCCGAGCACGATCCCGCCCGCCAGCCCGACCAGGGCCGCAAGCAGGCCAATTGGCACCGCGTCCATGCCTTTTCCTCCCTCCCGAATGATGTCGCGGCGGCCGGTCTTATGCCGGTTTCGGGAACAGCCGCGCCAGGGTTTCGATCATCGCGGCCACCTTCGGGTCGAGGATCGAATAATAGATCGCCTGCCCGTCCCGCCTGGCGCTTACCAGGCCTTCGAGACGCAGGCGCGCCAATTGCTGACTGACCACAGCCTGACGCGAGGACAGCAGATTTTCAAGCTCGGTGACGCTCTTGGGGCCGCCGTGGAGATGGCACAGGATCGTGAGCCGCCCGTCGTGACCGAGCGCCTTGAGGAAGGTGGCGACCTCGTTGGCCTGCCCGACCAGATCGTCCAGGTCGACAGTGTCCGTCTCGCCCTCACTGATATCCTGCGTGCCGGACAAGAGAATGGCCCCAATCGTCGCGTGGCCTTTCATAGAGCGGCCGTAGCGGCATCGCAACCGAAACCGGTGCGATGCGCCAGCCCGTCCGAGGCGTCAGCGGGCGTCGGCCCGGGCGATCAGGGCGGCGAGCAGGGGCCAGAAGAAATCCTCACCCGGATAACCTTCCAGGCGGCCGATCTCGCGACCGCCGGCCAGCAGGATGAAGGTCGGGGTGAACACCGGCGGCGCCGCCAGATGGATGTCGTCCGGCACCGGCGCGCGCAATTGCTGGCTGCGCAGCGGCGCCTGGCGCCCCTCGTCGGTCAGCGGATATTGCGGGCCGATCTCCTCGTGCCAGCGGGCGCAATAGGCGCAGCCGGGCTGCTCCACCATCAGCAGTTCGAGCGGGGCTGCGGCCTCCGAATCGACC
The DNA here is from genome assembly GCF_900185735.1 of Stappia sp. P2PMeth1. Taxonomy (NCBI): domain Bacteria; kingdom Pseudomonadati; phylum Pseudomonadota; class Alphaproteobacteria; order Hyphomicrobiales; family Stappiaceae; genus Stappia; species Stappia sp. P2PMeth1. The sequence continues at coordinate 94,420 of NZ_FYAW01000035.1, forward strand.
GGCGAATCGGCCACCGCCCGCGGCGCGGTCATCGTCAGTCCCGCGAGAAGCAGGCCGGGAAGGAGCAGGCCGGGAAGGAGCAGGCCGGAAAGGAGCAGGCCGGCCAGGGCGAGACGGCCGAGGCGGCGGTGTGCCGGAAGACTGTCGAGAGGGAGGCGGCGGAGCATGTTGACAAACCTATATTCACATAGGAATATCCTAATATAATTGAATAGACCGAACAAGGCTGACGCGTCGGGGGAGGGGCGGATGCTGGAAATCAGCTTCGGAGGGGCCGCCCTGGCGGGGCTGCTCTCCTTTTTTTCGCCCTGCATCCTGCCGATGGTGCCGTTCTATCTGTCCTATATGGCCGGATTGTCGGCGGCGGAGCTGCGGGAGGGCGAGGTCATCTCGCCCGGCGCCCGGCGCCGGCTGATGGTCCAGGCGCTGGCCTTCGCGCTCGGTGTCACCTCCATCTTCGTGCTGCTGGGGCTCGGCGCCACGGCGCTCGGCCGGGTGTTCCTGGAATGGCGGGAGGTGCTGTCCTGGGCAGCGGCGGCGGTGCTCATCGTCTTCGGCCTGCATTTCCTCGGCGTGCTGCGCATCGGCCTGCTCTATCGCGAGGCGCGGGTGCAGAGCGGCGCGCGGCCGACGACGCTGGTGGGGGCCTATGTCATGGGCCTTGCCTTCGGCTTCGGCTGGACGCCCTGCGTCGGCCCGGCGCTGGCGGCGATCCTGATGGTCGCCGGCGGCATGGGCGAGGTCTGGCGCGGCGGTGCCCTGCTGCTCGTCTATGGTCTCGCCATGACCTTGCCTTTCGTCGTCGCCGCGCTCTTTGCCGGGCCGTTCCTCGGCTTCGTCGCCCGCCACCGCCGGCTGATGGGCTACGTGGAGAAGGCGATGGGCGTGATGCTCATCCTGTTCGGCCTGCTGATCGCCACCAATTCGGTCAACCTGATCGCCGACTGGATGATCCGCAATTTCGACTGGAGCGCCACGCTGACCTGACCGCCCCGCTGACCTATCGAAGGGAGATATCGTCATGATCCGTCTTGCCATTCTTGCCGTCATCGGCTGGCTGGCCGTGCTGCCGGCCTCCGCCGCCGAGCTCGGCGACGACGGTCTGCACAAGCCGGCCTGGCTGCGCGAAACCTTCAAGGACCTGCGCGAGGATCTCGCCGAGGCCAATGCGGAGGGCAAGCGGCTGATGATCACCATCGAGCAGCGCGGTTGCATCTATTGCACGCGCATGCATGAGGAGGTGTTCACCGACCCGGCGATCGAGGCGCTGATCCGCGAGCAGTATTTCGTGGTGCAGATCAACCTGTTCGGCGATGTCGAGGTGACCGATTTCGACGGCACCGTGCTGCCGGAGAAGGCGATGGCGACGCGCTGGGGCGTCCTGTTCACGCCGACGCTGATCTTCCTGCCGGAAGCCGTTTCGCCGGATCAGACGACCGCTGAGGCGGCTGTCGCGATGATGCCGGGCGCCTTCGGCAAGGGCACGACCGAGGCGCTGCTGACCTGGGTGCGCGAGCACGGCTACGAATCGGGCGAGCACTTCCAAGCCTATCTGGCGCGCCGCATGGCCGGACAGCAGTGACCCAAGCATTTGACAAACAGAGATAAATTAAGACATTCAAAAAAATATATATCTCTATTGCAAGAAGGATGGCAGGGTTGCTATCCTTGCAACCGAGGAAGCACTCTGGGAGGAGAGCAATGACACGCTGGCTCGTGCTGGGGGGCGCAATGGCCATGGCCATGGTGGCGCCCGCCCTGTCTGAAACCGCACCCAAGGAAGTCAAGTACGAGGAGGGGGCCGTCGCCGCCTCGCTCACCGGCGTCCCCGGCGATCCCGAGGTCGGCATCAAGGTCATGACGACCAATGCCCTCGGCAACTGCGTCGCCTGCCACGCCATCGAGGCGCTGCCCGATGTCGAGTTCCCCGGCACCATCGCGCCGATGCTGGACGGTGTCGCCGATCGCTATGACGAGGCGCAACTGCGCGGCATCGTCGCCAATGCGAAGATGACCTTCGACGGCTCGTTCATGCCGGCCTTCTACAAGACCGACGGCTTCGTCCGTCCGGGCGACGGCTTCAGCGGCAAGGCGGGAACCGAACCGCTTCCCCCCGTCCTCAGTGCGCAGCAGATCGAGGATGTGGTGGCCTATCTTCTCACCCTCAAGGACTGACGCGGCAGCGCGACGCTCAAGGAGATGACTATGAAACTGACACGACGCGAGGTGCTTTGGGTCGGGCTTGGCGGCCTTGCCGTGGCCGCCGTGCCGGGCCTTGCCCGGGCCGCGACCATTGAGGAACTGACGGCGGCCTTCACCGGCGGCGCCGCTCCGGCGGGCGAGGGGATCTCGATCACCGCGCCGGAGATCGCCGAGAACGGCAACACGGTGCCGATCGGCGTCGATGCGCCGGGCGCCGTCGCCATCATGCTGCTGGCGACCGGCAATCCGGAGCCGGCGGTGGCGACCTTCACCTTCGGCCCGGCGGCCGGCAGCCAGCGGGCGGCGACCCGCATCCGTCTCGCCCAGACCCAGGACGTGGTCGCGCTGGCGAAGATGGCCGACGGATCGATCCGTCAGGCGCAAGCGACCGTCAAGGTCACCATCGGCGGCTGCGGCGGCTGATCGTCAGGCAACAGGAGAGGCAATATGGCAAGCGATGCAAAGCCCCGGGTCAAGGTCCCGAAGTCGGCGTCCGTCGGCGAGGTGGTGACGATCAAGGCGCTGATCAGCCACAAGATGGAATCCGGCCAGCGCAAGGACAAGGACGGCAAGCTGATCCCGCGCTCGATCATCAACCGGTTCACCTGCGACTTCAACGGCGTCAACGTCGTCGACGTCGCCATCGATCCGGCGGTGTCGACCAACCCCTATTTCGAGTTCGACGTCAGGGTCGATGCGGCGGGTGACATCAAGTTCACCTGGTACGACGACGACGGCTCGGTCTACGAGGACGTCAAGGCGATCGAAATCGCCTGATCGCGCTGCCACACCGAGTTTGGGAGGAAGGCTCATGCAGCCGCGCAACATGATCATCAGGACCGCCGCCGCGGCATTCGGCCTCGCGATGGCCGGTACCGTGCTGGCGGATCCGGTGGAGGATACGCTGGTCGTCGAGACGGACGACGGCACCATCGAATTCGTGACGCAGACGTCGCCGCCGGAGCACCTGAACGGCGCCTTGCGGGAGATCTATTCGGGCTGGCTGTTCCGCGAGGACGAAACCCGCGACCTGCAACGGGACGATTTCGACAATCCGGGCATGGTCTTCGTCGACCGGGGCCTCGATGCCTGGAACAACCCGATGGGCGCCAAGGGCGAGTCCTGCGCCGGCTGTCACCAGGAGCCGGACAGCATGCGCGGCCTGCGCGCGGTCACCCCGCGCGTGGATCAGGCCTCGGGCAAGCTGATGCTGGTCGAGGACTATGTCAACGAATGCGTGACCCGGCACATGGGTCTCGAGGCCTGGGGCTGGACGTCCGAGAAGATGAAGGACATGCTGGCGCTGATCTCGATGCAGTCGCGTGGCGAACCGGTGAATGTGGCGATCGACGGGCCCGCCGCCTCCTATTGGGAGAAGGGCAAGGAGATCTACTACACGCGCTTCGGCCAGTTGGAGATGTCCTGTGCCAATTGTCACGAGGACAACTATGGCCAGATGATCCGCGCCGATCACCTGTCCCAGGGCCAGGTCAATGGCTTTCCGACCTATCGCCTCAAGGATGCCGGCATGGTCAGCGCGCAGCAGCGCTTCGTCGGTTGCGTGCGCGACACCCGTGCGGAGACCTTCAAGGCCGGGTCGGACGAGTTCAAGGCTCTGGAACTCTATGTCGCCTCGCGCGGCAACGGGCTCAGCGTCGAGGGCGTTTCGGTCCGGCATTGAGATCGGACCCGCGCTGATGTCAGGGGGCGGCCGCGCGGATCGGCCGGCCGCCCTCGAACACCGTCTTTCACATGCGGACAGCCACGCGGCGCGCTTCGGCGCGGACGGAGGAGGTGTGTCCGCGGCAAGGAGTTAGCGAATGATCACGCGCCGGGAATTCCTGCAGGCGTCGATGGCCGCCTCGGCCATCGTCGGCACCAGCGGCTTCGGCACCTGGGCGCGGCTCGCCGCGCAGCAGGCCCTGACCCAGGACCAACTGCTGCGGTTCGACGATTTCGGCAACGTGACGCTGATCCATGTCACCGACATCCATGCCCAGTTGAAGCCGATCTGGTTCCGCGAGCCGGAGGTCAATCTCGGCGTCGGCGGCGCCAAGGGCCATGTTCCGCATGTCACCGGCGCCGACTTCCTGAAGATGTTCGACATCGCGCCCGGCTCCGCCGACGCCTATGCGCTGACCTGCGAGGACTTCGCCGCGCTGGCGCGGGCCTATGGCCGCATGGGCGGCATGGACCGGGTCGCCACGGTGGTCAAGGCGATCCGGGCGGCGCGGCCGGACTCGATCCTGCTCGACGGCGGCGACACCTGGCACGGCTCGATGACCAGCTTCCTGACCAAGGGGCAGGATATGGTCAATGTCATGAACGCCCTGGGCGTCGAGGCCATGACCAGCCACTGGGAATGGACCTATGGCACCGACCGGGTGAAGGAGATCGTCGAGGGACTGCCGTTCCCCTTCCTCGGCGCCAACATCTTCGACGCCGAATGGGACGAGCCGGCCTTCGAGCCCTATCAGGTCTTCGAGAAGGGCGGCATCAAGGTCGCCGTCATCGGCCAGGCCTTCCCCTATATGCCGATCGCCAATCCCGGCTGGATGTTCCCGGAATTCTCCTTCGGCATCCGCGAGGAGCGGATGCAGGCGGTGGTGAACGAGGTCCGCGCCGACGGCGCCGATCTGGTGGTCTGCCTGTCGCATAACGGCTTCGACGTCGACCGCAAGATGGCCGGCCGGGTCAAGGGCATCAACGTCATCCTGACCGGCCACACCCATGACGCGGTGCCCGAGCCGGTGCTTGTCGGCGAGACCATCCTCATCGCCTCGGGATCCAACGGCAAGTTCGTCTCGCGCGTCGACCTCGATGTGCGCGACGGGCGCATGATGGGCTATCGCCACAAGCTGATCCCGATCTTCTCCGACGTGATCGAGCCCGATCCGGAGATGGCGGCGCTGATCGACGGCGAGCGCGAACCGTTCAAGGCGCAGTTGGAGGAGCAGATCGGCACCACCGAGAGCCTGCTCTACCGGCGCGGCAATTTCAACGGCACCTGGGACGACCTGATCTGCGACGCGATCCGCTCCGAGCGCGACGCCGAGATCGCCATGTCGCCGGGGGTGCGCTGGGGCACGACGCTGCTGCCGGGCGATCCGATCACCCGCGAGGACATCCACAACGTCACCTCGATGACCTATGGCGCCTGCTACCGCACCGAAATGACCGGCGAGACGATCCGGGCGATCCTGGAGGATGTCGCCGACAACATCTTCAACCCCGATCCCTACTACCAGCAGGGCGGCGACATGGTGCGTATCGGCGGCCTCGCCTATGCCATCGACGTGTCGAAGCCGATCGGCCAGCGCATCTCTGACATGGCGCTGGTCGACACCGGCGAGGCGATCGAGGCCGGCCGCTCCTACACCGTCGCCGGCTGGGCCAGCGTCAACGAGGGCACCGAGGGCCCGCAGATCTGGGATGTGATCGAAGCGCATGTGCGCAAGCTCGGCTCGGTGAAGCTGGAGCCCAACACGTCGGTCGTCGTGACCGGTATCTGAGACGAAGCAAGGAGCGTTCGCCATGTCCGACGAACCCATCGCCCGCACCTCCCGCCGCGACTTCCTGCGCAGCACGGCCCTGGCCGGCGCGGGTCTTGTCGCCGGAAGTGCCACCGCCGGCGCGTCCGGCCCCGATCCCAAGATTGTCGAGGTGCAGGACTGGGCCAGCAGCTTCGGCGATCCGGTCGACGCCACGCCCTACGGCATGCCGATCCGCTTCGAATCCCATGTGGTTCGGCGCAATGTCGAATGGCTGACCGAAAGCCCGGTCTCCTCGATCAATTTCACGCCGATCCACGCGTTGGAAGGCACGATCACGCCGCAGGGCTGCGCCTTCGAGCGGCACCATTCCGGCGCGATCGAGCTCAGCAAGGCGGATTACCGGCTGATGATCAACGGCCTGGTCGACACGCCGCTGGTGTTCACCTTCGAGGACCTGCTGCGCTTCCCGCGCTCGGTCACCACGGCCTTCTGCGAATGCGCGGCCAATGGCGGCATGGAATGGGCCGGGGCGCAGCTCGAGGGCTGCCAGTACACCCAAGGCATGATCCACAACATGGAATATACCGGCGTGCCGCTGCGGCTGCTGCTGGAGGAGGCCGGCGTCAAGCCCGAGGGCAAGTGGGTCTACGCGGAAGGCGCCGACGCCAGTTCCAACGGGCGCTCGCTGCCGCTCGACAAGGCGCTGGACGACGTCATGGTCGCCTTCTTCGCCAATGGCGAGGCGCTGCGCAAGGAGCATGGCTATCCCGTCCGCCTGGTGGTGCCGGGCTGGGAAGGCAACATGTGGGTGAAGTGGCTGCGCCGCCTCGGTGTCTATGACCAGGCGGTGGAAAGCCGCGAGGAAACCTCGAAATACACCGACCTGATGCCGGACGGCCGGGCCCGCAAGTGGACCTGGGTGATGGACGCCAAGTCGGTCATCACCTCGCCCTCGCCGCAGGTGCCGATCCGCCACGGCAAGGGGCCGCTGGTGATCTCGGGCCTCGCCTGGTCGGGCAATGGCCGCATCACCCGGGTCGACGTCTCGCTCGACGGCGGCGTCAACTGGCAGAGCGCAAGGCTCTCCGGGCTGGCCCTGCCCAAGGCGCTGACCCGCTTCCATCTCGACATCGACTGGAATGGCGAGGAGCTGCTGCTGCAGTCCCGCGCCGTCGACGAGACCGGCTATGTCCAGCCGACCAAGGACCAGTTGCGCGAGATCCGCGGACTCAACAATGTCTATCACAACAACGGCATCCAGACCTGGTGGGTCAAGGCCGACGGGGAGGTCGAGAATGTCGAAGTCGCGTGACGTCCTGATCCTCGCGATCTGCGCCGGCGCGCTGCTGGCGACGCCGGCGCTGGCCGGCAAGCTCGGCCTCGGCCGCGAGGCGCTGCCGGAGGAAATCGCGGCTTGGGACGTGGCCGTGCTGCCCGACGGCACGGGCCTGCGTCCCGGCTCCGGCGATGTCGCCACCGGCGACGAGGTTTTCGCCGAGAAATGCGCCTCCTGTCACGGCGAGTTCGCCGAGGGCCTCGACAGTTGGCCGGTGCTGGCCGGCGGCGAGGGCACCCTCACCGATCGCCGGCCGGTGAAGACGGTCGGCAGCTACTGGCCGTATCTGTCGACCGTGTGGGACTATGTGCATCGCTCGATGCCGTTCGGCGCGGCCCAGACCCTCAGCGTCGACGAGACCTATGCGATCACCGCCTTCCTGCTCTATTCGAACGGGCTGGTGGACGAGGATTTCGTCCTCTCCGACGAGAATTTCCGCGAGGTCGAGCTGCCCAACGCCGTCGGCTTCTATCCCGATGACCGGCCGCAGACCGAATATCCGCTGTTCAGCGGCGAGCCCTGCATGAGCGACTGCCGCCAGCCGGTGGCGATCACCAAGCGGGCGGTCGAGCTGAACGTCACGCCGCAGGATCCCGACGGCCGCCCCGCCGGAACCCTGCCGCCGCTTTCGGAGGCCGCCGCGCTGCCGGCGGATCCCGCGCCCGCCACCGAGACCGCCGCGGCAACCGAGGTCGCCGCCGCTCCGGCGGCAGCGGAGCCTGCTCCCGTGGCCGAGGCCGCCGCCGCCGATCCGGCCCTGATCGCCGAAGGCATCGGCGTCTTCAAGAAATGCGTCGCCTGTCACAAGGTCGGCGAGGGCGCAAAACATGCGGTCGGCCCGGTGCTGAATGGCATCGTCGGGGCTCCGGTCGGGGCGGCGGACGGCTACAAATATTCCAAGGTGATGCTGGAGGCCGGCGCCGGCGGCATGGTCTGGGACGCGGAGACGCTCCACGCCTATCTCGCCGATCCCAAGGGCTTCCTGCCGAAGAACAAGATGGCCTTTGTCGGTCTCAAGAAGGACCGGGACCGGGAGGCGGTGATCGCCTATCTGGCCTCGCTCGGAAAGTAGCACGATGCGCCGCCGCCACCTCCTCTCCGCCCTGGTCCTGCTCGCCGTCGGCGTGGGGATCGGGTCGGGGGTGGGGTCGGGGGCGGGGTCGGTGGCGGCGGCGCCGATCGGCGATGCGGAGCGCGGCGCGCTGCTGTTCGCGCGCCAGTGTTCGGCCTGTCATCAACTGGGGGTGGGCGCCGTCAATCGGGTCGGCCCCCACCTCAACCGCGTCTTCGGCCGCACCGCCGGCAGCGTCGAGGGCTACAAATATTCCAAGTCCATGGCCCGGATGGGCAGCGACGGGCTGGTCTGGACGCTGGACACGCTGGACGCCTATGTCGAGAACCCGCGCAGCCTGGTGTCGGGCACCCGGATGGCCTATCGCGGCATGAAGGACGCCGAGGCGCGCTCGGCGCTGCTCGCCTATCTGCGCGAATGGTCCGACAAGCCGCAGAACATCCCCGAGGCGGAGCCGACGGCCCGCGCCAGCGGGCTGGTTCTCGATCCGGCGATCCTCGCCATTCAGGGCGATCCGGATTTCGGCGAATACCTCTCCTCGGAATGCACGACCTGTCACCAGCGGGACGGCAGCGACCAGGGCATTCCGGCGATCACCCGCTGGCCGACGGAGGATTTCGTCGCGGCCATGCATGCCTACAAACGCAAATTGCGGCCGCATCCGGTGATGCAGATGATGGCCGGACGACTTTCGGACGAGGAGATCGCGGCGCTCGCCGCGTATTTCATCACCCTCGACTGAGACAGAACGATGCGCGGATCCACCGCGCTCGCAAGGGGGAGAGGACACCCCGGAGGAAACGCGCATGACATTGAGCAGACGCACTTTCATCGCCACCGGCCTGGCGGCCGGCAGCGTGTTGCATGCCCCAGTCGTGTTCGGCCAGTCGCGGCCGAAGGTCGTGGTGATCGGCGGCGGTGCCGGCGGCGGGACGGCGGCCCGTTACCTCGCCAAGGACAGCAAGGGGGCCCTCGATGTCACCCTGGTCGAGGCCAACCCGATCTACACGACCTGCTTCTTCTCCAATCTCTATCTCGGCGGCTTCCGCGACTTCGAGAGCCTGCAGCACGGCTATGACGGGCTTGCGGCGGGCGGCGTCACCGTGATCAACGACACCGCGACCGCCGTCGACCGGGAGGCACGGACCGTCACCCTCGCCGGCGGGCAGGTGCTGTCCTATGACCGGCTGGTGCTGTCTCCGGGCATCGATTTCAAGGATGGGTCGGTGCCCGGCTGGTCGCTGGCCGACGCGGAGGTGATGCCGCATGCCTACAAGGCCGGGCCGCAGACCCAGCTCCTGAAGCAGATGGTCGAGGCCATGCCGGCGGGCGGCACCTTCGCCATGGTGGCGCCGCCCAACCCCTATCGCTGCCCTCCCGGACCCTATGAGCGCATCAGCATGGTCGCGCATCTGCTGAAGCAGACCAATCCGACCGCCAAGATCCTGGTGCTCGATCCCAAGGACAAATATTCCAAGCAGGCGCTGTTCGAGGAGGGCTGGCAGCGGCATTACGACGGCATGGTGACCTGGGTCGGACCCGATTTCGGCGGCGGCTCGGTCGAGGTGCGGCCGGCGGCGATGGAGATCGTCGTCGACGGCGAGGTGCAGAAGGTCGACGTCTGCAACGTCATTCCCGGGCAGATGGCCGGCAAGATCGCCCAGATCGCCGGCGTGACCGACGACAGCGGCTGGGCGCCGGTTGATCCGGCCTCGATGCAGTCGAAGCTGGATGCCAATGTCTGGGTGCTCGGCGACAGCTCGGCCCAGGGCGACATGCCCAAGTCCGCCTTCTCCGCCAATTCCCAGGCCAAGGTCGCGGCCATGGCCATTCGCGGCGAGCTGACCGGCTCCAGGACCTTCCCGGCGAAATACTCCAACACCTGCTGGTCGCTGATCGCGCCGGAGGACGGGGTCAAGGTCGGCGCCTCCTACGAGCCGACGCCGGACAAGATCGCTTCGGTGCACAGTTTCATCAGCCAGACCGGCGAGGACGCGGCCCTGCGCAAGGTCACTTTCGAGGAATCCCTCGGCTGGTATGCCGGCATCACCGCCGACATCTTCGGATAACGGCTCCTCCCCAACTGCGGGCGCCCCTTGTCCGGGCGCCCGCCTTCTTTTCGCAGCCCCCGCCTTCCGTCGGAGCCCTCCTTCTTTCGGAGCCCCCGTCTTTCGGAGTCAATGCCATGCTCTCCCGTCGCCAGTTTCTCGCCGCCAGCGCCGCCGCCGCCGCCCTGCCTCTGTCGGGTCACCGTGTCTGGTCGGCCGCCTCGCTGGAGCTTGGCGCGGCCCGGCTCGACACCCTGTCCGACGGCATGTTGATGCTGCCGGGCGACTTCATCCTCGGCGGCATGCCCGAGGCGGAGCTTGCCGGGATCATCGCCCGTCACGGCCTGTCCCGCGACCAGCTCACCCCGCCGTGCAACGTCACGCTGCTGCGCGACGGCACCAACACGATCCTGTTCGACGTCGGCGCCGGGCCGGACTTCCAGCCGAGCGCCGGCAAGCTCGGCGAGGCTCTGGACGCGCTCGGCGTGACGGTCGAGGACATCACCCATGTGCTGTTCACCCATGCCCATCCCGACCATCTGTGGGGCCTGCTCGACGAGTTCGACGAGCCGCTGTTTCCCAATGCGGAGTTCATGATCGGCGCGGCGGAAATGGATTACTGGATGGACCCCGACACGGTCGCCAGCATCGGCGAGGCGCGGGCGACATTCGCCATCGGCGCCCAGCGGCGGCTCGAGGTCATCGCCGACCAGGTGCGCCGGCTGGAGGAGGGCGAGGAGGCCCTGCCGGGCATCGTCGCCCGGTTGACGCCCGGCCACACGCCCGGCCACATGGGCTTCGAGATCGCCGCCGGCGGCGATCCGGTGATGGTGGTGGGTGATGCCATCGGCAATCACCACGTCGCCTTCGAACAGCCGGGCTGGGCCTCGGGATCGGATCAGGACCAGGATCTTGCCGCCGCCACCCGGCTTGCCCTGCTCGACCGGCTCGCCGGCGAGCGGATGCGCCTCGTCGGCTTCCACTTGCCCGACGGCGGCATCGGCCGCGCCGAACGCGCCGGCAGCGCCTATCGCTTCATCGCCGACATCTGAGAGGGCCGGTCCGGCCTGCCGGCATCTGCTTCGGCCCTCTACTCGGCCGGCACGGTCTCGGGGGCGGCCTCGGGGCCGGCAGCGGGGCTGGGCGCCTGGTCGACCAGGGCATCGGTCACCACCGCGCCGATCCACATGCAGGCCAGCGCCAGCCAGGCGGTTGCGACGAAGATCGAGCCGCCGGTGACGCCGGCACCGACCGCGCAGCCGCCGGCCAGCATGGCGCCGAAGCCCATCAGCGCCGCGCCGAGCATCGAGCGGCGCATCTGGCTTTCGCCGTCGAAGCCCTGGAATTTCAGTTCGCGGGCCAGCGCCGCCGCGACGAGTGCGCCGAGGAACACGCCGGGCACCAGGCCGATGTCGAAATCCAGCACCGGATTGTCGGTCAGGAAGAACATCAAGGTATTGGCCGAAGGGCCCGAGAAGGTCGCCGAGGTGACGCTCATCGGCTCGAACGCGACCTGCGCCAGGGTGAAGGTCAGCGTCCAGCCGAGGGCGATCGCGAAGCCGACGCCGGAGGCGAAGACCAGCGTCGACCAGCCGATGGCGTTGCGCAGCGCCAGCCACAGGGCGAGGGCGGCGCAGGCAAGGCCGAGCACCAGCCCCGCCTCCTGCGGCAGCGACAGGGCGGGCAGCAGGTCGACATTGTGGCCGCCGGGGGTGACCCACAGTCCGGCCAGCCACTGGCGCAGCGGTGCCAGCCAGCCATGCAGGGTCATCTGCGCGACCACGGCGAAGATCAGTCCGGAGACGACGGAGCGCAGGTTGCCGGTCGCCGCCAGCACCAGCAGCCGGCCGGAGCAGCCGCGCGCCAGCACCATGCCGGCGCCGAACATCAGGCCGCCGATGATGGCGCCGGACCAGGAGCCGGCCACCGCCATCATCCGCGCGTCGGAGCTGCGGAACAGGCCGGCAAGCTGGGCCGCCTGCACCCAGATCACCGCCGCCGAGAAGGTCAGCAGCCAGACCGCCATGCGCGGGCCGAGCCGCTTGCGCGCGAACTCCACCGTCGCCGCGCGCAGGCAGAAGGAGGAGCGCTGGGCGGCGAAGCCGAAGACGGCGCCGGTGGCGAGGCCGAACAGCGCCGCCAGTTCGGCCTCGTCGACGATCTCGAGCAGAAAGGTGATGTCCATGGGAAAAGCCCTCCGCCGGCATAGTGCCCGCCGGCAACGAGGGAATCATTGATCTGGAGCATGGTCCAGCGGGTTTTGCTGCAAGCGCGATTATCCCGCCGTCGGGGCGATCACCGGGCGCCCCTCCGTCTCGCAGGCCTTGCGGATCCTGGCGAAGCTCATGGCAATATGCGCCCGCCGCACATGGCCGGCGGCGACGAGGTCGCCATGCTCGATCGCTTCCGTGGTGTCGGCGACCTCGCGCTGGAAGGTCGTGAACTCGGTGTGGATCAGTTCTTTGGAATTCCTCAGCCGCAACGCCGTCTTCAGCCAGATGCGCGCCGTCTGGTAATACAGCCGCTCGTTGATCTCGCGCAGCGGCCCGTTGGTGGTCAACGCGTTGTACAGGTGGAAGAAGTCCATGTTGATCCGCGAAAAGGTGCGCGGATCGCCCTCGCTCACCATCTCGTCGCATCGCGCCCGGATCTCGTGGAAGCGGGCGATCAGCGCCGCGTCGACGGGGGCCGGCGACAGCCTGCCGACCAGTTCGGCCAGTTCCACCCGGAGCTCGTAGACCTGCGCCAGCTCGTTGACGTCGATGTCGGTGACGATGGTGCCGACCCCGTGCACCGAGCGCAGCAGCCCTTCCGCCTCCAGCTTGACCAGCACCCGGCGGATCGGGGTCCGCGACACGCGAAACTCCTCGGCCAGGTCCTCCTCGCGCAGCCGACTGCCCGGCGCATGGTCGAGCAGGCAGATGCGCATCCGCAAGGTCCGGTAGATCCGTTCGAAGCGCCCGCGCGCGCCCTCGTCGGACGGCCGCCGCACGCCACTGTCCACCGTCATCGGCGCGTCCGTTTTTCCCGTCCGGCCCTCCATCCGGTTCCCGTCTTCGTTCGCCGCCAACCGCGCCACTCCCGCATTCCGTTCCAGCCCGCCCTTGTCCGGCATTTCCCGGCGGACGGCAAGGCGCCCGGCCCGGGCGCGGCGTCATGTCTCCCTCACCTTCGACGGCAGGGTATTTTCGCCAATGTGTACAACTAAATCCGAATTTCGAAAAGGCGTTGAGATGTCTCTCGATTTCCCCGAGAAAATCCGTTGACACGCTCCGCTGCGACATGATGTTGTGCACAACATAACAAGCAAGACGTGGTGGAACAGAGGAGCTGTCTGATGAAAAGTGCCATCTTCAAGGGCCTTGCCGCGCTCGGCATGGCCGCGGTCGCCTATGGGTTCGTGGGCGCCGCCAATGCCCAGTCCCTGCTGGAGCGCGCCGACAAGGGTGAACCGATCCGCATCGGCTTCGCCAACGAGATCCCCTTCGCCTATCCGGGCGACGACGGCAGCCCGAAGGGCTTCGTCAACGCCTTCACCATCGGCGTGCTGAAGTCGATGGGCTACGAGAACATCGAGCCGGTGCAGACCGAGTGGGGCGGCCTCATTCCGGGCCTCAATGCCAACCGCTTCGACATCGTCACCGGCGGCATGAACATCCTCGCCAGCCGCTGCGAGAACATCGCCTTCTCCGAGCCGATGGCCAAGGTCGGCGACGGCTTCATCGTGGCGCCGGGCAACCCGAAGAACATCAGCGACTATGAGAGCCTCGTGGCGGCCAATGCGGTGATGGTCACCGGCGCCGGCTATTCCAACATCGAGGCCGCCAGGGCCGCCGGCGTTGCCGATGCCAACATCATGCAGGTGCCCGGTCCGACCGAAATCCTCGCCGCCGTGCGCGCCGGCCGCGCCGATGCCGGCGCCGGCACCTACTTCACCATGAAGCAGCTCGCCGACAGCTCGGGCGGTGCCGTCGAGGCCTCCGATCCGAACGCCATGCCGGAGGACTCCTTCAACTGGGCCGGCATCGGCTTCCGCAAGGCCGACCAGGACTTCCTCGACAAGTTCAACGAGGCCCAGGCCGCCTATATCGGTTCTGAAGAGATGCTCGCCGCCGTTGCCGAATACGGTTATGGCGAGGGCTCGCTGCCGGGCGAGCGGACCACCGAGTGGGTCTGCGCCAACCGCTGACATGACGACGACGACAGGCGGGCCGGCGCGGCCGGTCCGCCGCCTTTCCCCTGCAGTCGCGCGGGGCGCGGTGCCCGCCGCGCCGTCATGGCCTTGAGCAAGGTCGGAGAGCAAAGGGCTGGGCGGCATGTCCTATTTCGAATTCCTCGGCCAGTATGGCGACCGCATCGCCAGCGGCACGCTGATCACCATGGCGCTGACGGTGCTCTCGGCGCTGCTGGCGGTGGCGATCGCGGTTGCCGCCGGCCTGATGCGGATGGCGCCGAACATGGCGGTGCGCGGCCTCGCCACCGTCTATATCGAGATCTTTCGCGGCACCTCGCTGCTCGTCCAGCTCTACTGGATCTTCTTCGTGCTGCCGCTGTTCGGCATCACGCTGGAAAAGTTCACCGCCGGCTTCGTCGCGGTGGGCATGAATCTCGGCGCCTATGGCGCGGAGCTGGTGCGCGGCGCCATCCTCTCCGTGCCCAAGGGGCAATGGGAGGCGGCGCTGGCGCTCAACATGTCGCCGGCCAAGCGGATGATCCGGGTGATCCTGCCGCAGGCGGTGCTGATCATGCTGCCGTCCTGGGGCAACCTCCTGATCGAGCTGCTGAAGGGCACCGCGCTGGTCGCGCTGATCTCCGTCGCCGACCTGATGTTCCAGGTGAAGCAGATCAACGGCACCACCTTCCTCTCGGCCGAGACCTTCGGCACCGCGCTGATCATCTACTATGTGCTGGCGCGCTTCATGATCACGCCGTTCATGCGCTGGCTGGAGCGGGTGATGATGCGCAAGATGGGGAGGGCCTGAGCCATGTTCGACTGGCGCTGGGACTTCACCTTCCAGATCCTGCCCCGCCTGATCGTCGCCACCGGCAACACCCTGCTCGCCGCCGGCCTCGGCTATGCCATCGCCGTCGTGCTCGGCCTTGCCCTGGTGCTGGCGCAGCGCACGCCGTTCCGCCCGCTCACCGTGGTGGTGCGCGAGGCGGTCGAGTTCATCCGCTCGACGCCCTTGGTGCTGCAGATCTTCTTCGTCTTCTATGTCGGCCCGCAATTCGGCATCCGCCTGTCGCCCTGGACGGCCGGCATGATCGCCATCGGCCTGCACTACGCGGCCTATCTGTCGGAGGTCTATCGCGGCGGGCTGGAATGCGTGCCGAAGGGCCAGTGGGAGGCGGCCAAGTCGCTCAACCTGTCGACGGCGCGCACTTACTTTCGCGTCATCCTTCCGCAGGCGTTGCCGCCCTCGCTTGCCGGCATGGGCAACTATCTCGTCGGCATCTTCAAGGACACGCCGATGCTCTCCGTCATCGGCGTGGCGGAACTGATGCACACGGCCAACGCCATCGGTTCGGAAACCTACCGCTTTCTCGAGCCGTTCACGCTGGTCGGCATCATCTTCCTTTGCATCTCGCTGCCAACGGCGGCGCTGATCCGGCTCTTCGAGACCTGGGTTCGCCGCAAACTCGGAATGGGCTGATGGACACCACAGACGTTTCCGCCTTCCCCTTGAGGCTCGAGGGCGAGGCGACCCCGATGGTCAGCTTCAAGAAGGTCACCAAGTCCTATGGCAGCCTGGTGGTGCTGGACTCGCTCGACCTCGACGTGGCGGAAGGCGAGATGGTCACCATCATCGGCCCCTCCGGCTCGGGCAAGACCACCGTGCTGCGCATGCTGATGACGCTGGAGACCATCAATGGCGGCGTCATCTATGTCGACGGCGAGCCGCTGACGCATATGCCGCGCGGCGGCGGGCTGGTGCGCGCCGACAATCGCCACATGCGCAAGATGCGCTCGAAGATCGGCATGTGCTTCCAGCACTTCAACCTGTTTCCGCATATGACGGCGCTGGAAAACTGCATGGAAGGTCCCGTGCATGTGCTCGGCCTGTCGAAAAGGGAAGCGCGCGAGCGCTCCGAGGAACTGCTGGCGATGGTCGGCATGGCCGACAAGCGCGACCAGCACCCCTCGCGCCTGTCCGGCGGCCAGCAGCAGCGCGTGGCGATCGCCCGCGCGCTGGCCATGCGGCCCAAGGTGATGCTGTTCGACGAGGTGACCTCGGCGCTCGATCCGGAAGTGATCGGCGAGGTGACCAACGTCATCCGCCAGCTCGTCGCCGAGCACAATCTCACCATGCTGATGGTCACTCACCAGATGGGCTTCGCCAAGGACATTTCCGACCGCATCTGCTTCTTCTATGGCGGCCGCATCGAGGAACAGGGCACGCCGGACGAGCTGTTCGGCAATCCGCGCAAGGAGCGCACCCAGCAGTTCCTCAGCGCGGTCAAGGAGGCGACGTGAGCGTCGATCTCGCCGACATCCTGGCGGCGCGGCGCGCCATCGCCGGCATTGCCGCGCGCACGCCGATGGTGCCCTCGCTCGCCGTGGACGGCGACCTGCTGCTGAAGCTGGAGACGGCGCAGCCGATCGGCGCGTTCAAGCTGCGCGGCGCATTGAATGCCGTCGCCGCCGTGCCTGATGGGGCGCCCGGCGTCACCTGCTGCTCCACCGGCAATCACGGCCGCGGCGTTGCCTTCGCGGCGCGCGCCGCCGGACTTCGCGCCGTCATCTGCATGTCCGAGCTGGTGCCGCAGGCCAAGGTCGAGGGCATCCGCGCGCTCGGCGCCGAGGTGCGCATCGCCGGCCGCAGCCAGGACGAGGCCCATGCCGAAAGCCGCCGGCTGGCGCGCGAGGAGGGGCTCATCGAGATCTCTCCCTTCGACGATCCGCTGGTGATCGCCGGCCAGGGCACCATTGGCCTTGAAATGCTGGAGGACCGCCCGGATCTTGCCGCGATCCTGGTGCCGCTGTCCGGCGGCGGGCTTGCCGCCGGCGTCGCGCTGGCGGCCAAGGCGATCAAGCCGTCGATCCGCGTTGTCGGCGTCACCATGGAGCGCGGCGCGGCGATGTTCGCCTCCATCCGCGCCGGCCACCCGGTCGAGGTGGAGGAGGTGGCGAGCCTTGCCGATTCCCTTGGCGGCGGCATCGGCCTCGACAACCGGCTGACCTTCGCCCTGTGCCGCGACCTGCTCGACGACTGCGTCCTCGTCACCGAGCAGGAGATCTACGAGGCGATGCAGGCGCTTTACTACGAGGACCGCATGGTGGCGGAGGGCGCCAGCGTCGTCGGCATCGCCGCGATGCGGGCCGGCCGGCTGCCGGCCTTCGACGGCCCGGTCGCCACCATCCTGACGGGCCGCAATGTCGACATGATCACCTTCACCGACATCGTCGTCGGGCGCGGCATTCGTCTCGGCGAGGTCGAGGTAAAAGGGCGTGGCTATGGCGCATGAGGTAACCGTCCTGACCGCCGGCGAACTGCGCGGTCTCGTGCATCTGGATCCGGCCGCCGTCGATGTGGTCGAGCGGGCCTTCGCCGCGCTCGCCTCCGGCACGGTGGTGATGCCGCCGATCCTGTCGATGACGATCCCTGAGGCCAATGGCGAGGTCGACGTCAAGACCGCCTATATCCCCGGCTTCGACGGTTTCGCGATCAAGGTCAGCCCCGGCTTCTTCGACAATCCCAAGCTCGGCCTGCCGAGCCTCAACGGCTTGATGATCCTGTTTTCCGCCAAGACCGGCCTCGTCGAGGCCCTGCTGCTCGACAATGGCTACCTGACGGATGTGCGCACGGCCGCCGCCGGCGCCGTCGCCGCGCGCCATCTTGCGCCCTCCAGGGTCGAGACGGCGACGGTCATCGGCACCGGCGTCCAGGCGCGGCTGCAGATCGAGGCGGCCCATCTGGTGCGCCCGTTCTCCCGCGTCCTCGTCTGGGGGCGCGACAGGGCCAAGGCGGAGGCCTGCGCCGCCGATCTCTCCGGGCGGCTGAAGATTGCGGCCGAGGCCGCTTCTGACCCGGCCCAGGCTGTGGCGCAGAGCCAGCTCGTCGTCACCACCACCCCGGCCGAGCATCCGGTGTTCAAGGCCGAATGGCTGCATCCCGGCCTGCACATCACGGCGATGGGCTCGGACCAGGCCGGCAAGAACGAGATCGATCCGGCCGCGCTCGTCGCCGCCGACCTTTACGTCTGCGACCGGGTCAGCCAGTGCGAGGCCCTCGGCGAGCTGCGCGCCGCCATCGCCGCGGGCCTCTGGCAGGGGGGCACGCCGCCGGAGCTCGGCGAGATCGTCACGGGCCGCCATCCGGGCCGCCGCTCGGACGACGAGATCACCCTCTGCGACCTCACCGGCACGGGCGCGCAGGACACGGCGATCGCCACCTTTGCCGTCACTGCCGCCCGCAAGGCCGGCGCCGGATCGGTGATCGTCACCTGACGGCTCTCAACTCGATCCGAGATAGCGGCCGGGCCGGTGGTTCATCGCCAGCACCAGGTTGAGGACCACGGTGCCGATCACCGAGAACAGGAGTTCGCCGGCGCCGAGCACGAAGACCGCCCCGGCGATCACCGCAAGGTCCAGCCCCATCTGGACATAGCCGGCACGCAGGCCGAACCGGTCCTGCAGATACATCGCCAGCAGGTTGAAGCCGCCGAGCCCGGTGCGGTGGCGGAACAGCATCAACAGCCCGACGCCGCACAGCCCGCCGCCGGCGAGCGCGGCGAAGGCCGGGTCGAGATGCGAGAACTCCACCCAGACATGGATCACCCCCGACAGCAGGCTGACCAGGCTGACCGCGACAAGGGTCCTCAGCGCCACCGCCGGCCCGAGCCGCAGCCATGCCAGCAGGTAGAAGGGCAGGTTCACCGCGAAGAAGCCGGCCCAGAACGGCACGCCGCTCGCGTGCTGCAGCAACAGGGCAAGGCCGGCGACCCCTCCCGTGACCAGATGCGCGTCGGCGAACATCTTGGTCCCCAGCGCGACGAAGGCCGTGCCGAGCAGGATCGCCGCGACATCCTCGTGCAGGCCGTGCCGGGCAAGGCCGCCCGTCGCACCGGTGCCCGGCGCGTCGCCGTCTGCCGTCGCCGGAGCCGTCATGCTGCGGCCCTCCGCTCGGGGCATCGGAAGGGCGCCGCCGGCGCCGGGCCGGCGGCGGTTGCGAAGGGGGGGCGGTCCATGGCCTCGGGTCCTGTCTGTGTCCGACGATTGGACACAGTCCTACCCGGCCGCACGCCCGCGATCTTTGACCTGTCACAACTCCGGGCGCAATGAGCCGGGCGTCACAGCTCTCTCAGCCGGCCCCGTCTCCCAGTTGTTCTTCCAGCGTGTCGAACGCCTTCTGGAAGACATTGCCATGCACGTTGGGGATCAGCTCCAGATCGTCCTGCGGCGCGGCGGTCCAGTCGGCGGTCCACACCGCGAAGGTGTGGTTCCGGTCGGTGACCGGATAGAGCCGCGCGCCGGCATGGTAGTTGAGCCAGGGCATCGGGCTTTTCAGGATGCGGTAGCGGAAGGCGCGCTCGCTGTCGGAGAGATAGGTGAGCTGCTCCCACAGCAGGCCTTCGCCGAACAGGAAGTCGCGCACCCCCGACACCTTGTCGGAGCGCGCGCCGTCCAGCATGTGCATCTTGGTGATGTCCTCGTGCCAGCCGCCCATGCCGGCAAAGTCGCGCATCTTCGCCCAGACCGTCTCGACCGGCGCGGTAATAGCGCTGGAGGTGAACACCTTGGCCGGGCGCAGGCCCTGCCAGCGCTCGGCCCCCGCCGGCGCGCTCGCGCCGATGAGCTTTTCGGCAAGCGCCGCGAGACCGGCGGCGAAGACATCGCGCGAGACGATGTCGACGAAGCGCCCCGCATCCTCCGGCTTCTCGTCGAACGTCGCCCACCACTGGACATAGGTGCGCCCGCTCTTCGTCTCGGGGATCAGCTCCATGCCGGCGACATAGTTGCCGACCGGGAAGGCCGGCGTCTCGAAATTGTAGGTGAAGCTGTAGCGGCTGTCGTCGAGCGACAGCAGCCGCTCGCGCACGAAGGTGCCGTCGGAAAGCGTGAAGGCGCGCACGCAGCCGACCACGTCGGAGGCAAGGCCGCCCTCGATGGAACTGTCGCGCACGGCCGGGTTCCAGTCCGGCAGGCCGTTGAAGTCACGGACCATTGCCCAGACCGCCTCCACCGGCGCATCTAACAGGGTGCTGGCGAAAGCCCTTGCCATGGCTGGTTCTCCCCTCAGAAGCTGAGCTGCTTGAAGCGCCGGGTCTGGTCGATCAGCGCCGATTCCGCCGGCAGCCGCTCCATCGAGCTGGCGCCGTAGAAGCCGTTGCAGCTTGGTGTGTTGCGCAGCACGAATTCGGCGTCCTCCGGGTTGGCGATCGGCCCGCCATGGCACATGACGAGGATGTCCGGGCGCACGCTGCGCGCCGCCTCGGCCCAGGCGCCGATGTCGCGCACGCAGTCCTCCAGCGTCCGCGCGGTCTCCGCGCCGATCGAGCCGCCGGTGGTCAGGCCCATATGGGCGACCAGGATGTCGGCGCCGGCCTCGGCCATCGCGATGGCTTCCTGCGAGGAGAACACGTAAGGCGTCGTCAGCATGTCCTTCTCGGCGGCGAGGCGGATCATCTCCACCTCGTGGTGAAAGCCCATGCCGGTCTCCTCCAGGTTCTGCCGGAACATCCCGTCGATCAGCCCGACCGTCGGGAAGTTCTGCACCCCGGCAAAGCCCAGCGCCTTCAGCCGGTCGAGGTGGTCATGCATGATCACGAAAGGATCGGTGCCGTTGACGCCGGCCAGCACCGGCGTGTGCTTGACGACGGGCAGCACCTCGCGCGCCATGTCGAGCACGATCTCGTTGGCATTGCCATAGGCCAGCACGCCGGCCAGCGAGCCGCGCCCGGCCATGCGGTAGCGGCCGGAATTGTAGATGACGATCAGGTCGATGCCGCCGGCCTCCTCGCATTTCGCCGAAAGGCCGGTGCCGGCGCCGCCGCCGATGATCGGGATCCGGCGCCGGGCCATGTCCTGGAACCGGTCCAGCAGCTCGCGGCGCGTCGGCCGGGCGGGCCGGGAGGAGGTCTTGGGGTTGGGTACTTCGTTCATGACGCGATCTTTCGGAATTCGGCGACCGCCGCATCGGCGAAGGCCGGATCGTTGATGGTGAAGGGCAGTTCGATCAACTGGCGCTTGGGGGTGGTGACGAGGGTGTCGCGGATGGCGGCGAACAGCGCCGCATCGGCCTCAGGGTCGTGGAAGGGCATGCCGGGAACGTCGATGGCCGAGACCCCGCCGAGCGGCAGCAGGAAGCGGACCTCGCCCTCGCAGCGGTTCAGCCGTTCGGCGATCCACCGGCCGATGGCGGCGTTCTCTTCCGCCGTCGTGCGCATCAACGTCACCTGCGGATTGTGGACATAGAGGTTGCGGTCCCGGTACTTCTCCGGAACCGTCTCCAGCGCGCCGAAATTCACCATGTCGACGGCCCCGACCGAGCCGACATAGGGCAGGCGGGTGCGCGCCACCGCGCCGAACCGGTCCTGCGTGCAGGGAAACACCCCGCCCATCAAAAGGTCCGGGACCTCGGTCGTGGTGACGTCGATCATCCCGGCGAGCAGGCCGGATTCCGCCAGCTTCTCCATCGACTGGCCGCCGGTGCCGGTGGCGTGGAAGACGTAGCACTCGTAGCTGTCGCCGATCCGCTCGCGGATCTGGTCGACGCAGGTCGTGGTGACGCCGAACATCGTCATGCCGACGCCCGGCCGGTCGCCGCTCGCCTCCGGCGCCTGCCACAGCGCCATGGCGGCAGCGGCATGGGCGGCATTGGCGATGATCTTCCGGCTGATGGCGTTGAGCCCGGCGACATCGGTCACCGAATACATCATGGCGATGTCGGTCGGCCCGACATAGGGCGCCACATTGCCGGAGGCGACGGTCGAGACCATCAGCTTGGGCACGCCGACGGGCAGCGCCCGCATCGCCTGCGTCACCAGCGCCGTATTGCCCGACCCGCCAAGGCCCAGCACCGCGCCGATGTCCTGCCGGCCGGTGAGCCAGATCGTCAGCGCCTCGGCCATCGCGCCGACGGCGGCGCCCCGGTCGCTGCCGCCGAGCACCGCCTCCACCCCGCCCGGATGCCTGGCGGCGACCTCGCGCGCCGGCACGTCGGCGACGTCCGTCTCGCTCCGGGTTCCCACATCCACCAGCACCGCCTCGACGCCGGCGGCCCGGATCAGCGACCTGGCATAGGCCAGCTCCTCCGCCTTGGTGTCGCAGGTGCCGACAACATAGACCGTCCTGCCCATCAAGCTGTCTCCCGCCCTTCAATGTCCATGGCTGACGCCGAGATAGCGGCGCTGGGCGTCGCGGTCGGCCTCCAACTCGCGCGCGGGCATGGTCGTGGCGATCCGCCCGGTGACCATGATCGCGACCTGGTCGGAGACCGAGGTCGCAACCCGCATGTTCTGTTCCACCAGCAGCACGCCCATGCCTTCGGCGGCGATGGCGCGCAGCGTCTCGATCAGGTGGTCGACGATCACCGGCGCCAGCCCTTCCGAGGGCTCGTCCATGATGACGATGCGCGGGTTCATCAGGAGAGCCCGCGAGATCGCCAGCATCTGCTGCTCGCCGCCCGAGAGCTGGTGGCCGCCGTTGCGGCGCCGTTCGGCCAGCCGCGGGAAGGTCTCGTAGACCCGCTCCACGGTCCAGGCGCCCTTGCTCCGTCCGGCCACCAGCAAGAGGTGTTCATGCACCGAGAGCGAGGGGAACATCCGCCGCCCCTGCGGCACCAGGGCGATGCCGCCGCGCGCCACCCGGCTGGGGCCAAGGCCGAGCAGCGGCCGCCCGTCCAGCGTCACCGTGCCCTGCCGCGCCGCCACCATGCCCATGATCGCATGGCACAGGGTCGACTTGCCCATGCCGTTGCGCCCGACCAGCGACAGCGGCGCGCGATCGAGCGACAGCGTCACGCCCTGCAGGATCACCGCCTGGCCGAAAGTCACATGCAGGTCGTCGATCTCCAGACGGCCGCCCATCAGTGTTCGCCTCCAAGATAGATCGCCTGCACCACCGGATCGTCGGCGATGCGGTCGGGCGTGCTTTCCACCACCACCTCGCCGTCCTTCATCACGGTGACGATGTCCGAGTTGGGCAGGGCCACATCCATGTCGTGCTCGATCAGGATCAAGGTCAGCTCGCGCGGCAGGTCGCGGATCAGCTTGACCAGTTCCGGCCGCTCTGCCGCCGAAAGCCCCGCCGCCGGCTCGTCCAGCATCAGCAGGCGCGGGTCCGAGGCGAGCGCCATGCCCACCTCCACCTGCCGGCGCTGGCCGTGCGAGAGCGACTGGATGCGCGCCCCGGCGATGGTGTCGACGCGCACCTGCTCGGCGAGCCGCCGCGCCTTGGCGAGCGCGGCATCGCCCCGTCCCGCCTTCCACAGCGACAGCCGTCCGGGCATTGCCCCGCGCACGGCGAGATAGAGGTTTTCCAGGACGCTCAGCCCGTCGAACAGCAGCGAGCTCTGATAGGTGCGGCCGATGCCGCGCCGCGCCCGTTTGTGCGGCCGCAGGTGGGTGATGTCCTCGCCGAACAGCAGGATGCGCCCGGCGGTCGGCGGATGGTCGCCGCAGATCGTGTTGAACAGCGTGGTCTTGCCGGCGCCGTTGGGGCCGAGGATCGCGCGCCGCTCGCCCGGCGCGATGGTGATCGACACATTGCTGACGGCCCTGAGGGCGCCGAAGCTGCGGCCGACATTTTCCGTCACCAGGGCAGGGGTCGCGGCAGGGGTCGCGGCAGCCGTCGGTGCCAAAGCCTCCGTCCGGTCCTTGCGTGTCGTCGTGTCGAGCATCTGCTGTCTTTGCATGCTGGTATCGGAAGGAGCCTCCCCCCGCGCGGCACGCGGGAGGAGGCAGGCTGGGAGGGAGCCTCAGTTGGCCGGCGGGCAGTCCGGATTGTCGCGCGAGGGGGCGCCGAGCGCCAGGAACGCCTCGCGGTCCATGCCCATCGTCTGGGTCACGCCCTCGGTCTTGCCGAAGGCCTGCGTGCGCAGCGTGCCGCCGTCGTTGACGATCCGCGTCAGGAAGATGTCGGAGATCGCCTGCCGGTTCTCGTCGAGGCTGACATTCGCCCCCATCGGGTTCTTGAACTCGACCTTGGCCAGCGCCTCCTGGAAGGCCTTCTGGCCGTCCGACAGGTCGCCGCCCACCTCGTCCAGCGCCAGCAGCACCGCCTTGGTGTTGGTGTAGTAGTTGAAGGCATGGATCGAGGGCGAGTCGAAGCCGTCGGGGAAGCGCTCGCGATAGGCGGAGACCCAGGCGACCCACATCGGATCCTCGTTGAGGTCGGCGATCGGGCCGGCCGCCAGCATCCCTTCCATCAGCCGCTGGTGCGGGCCGCGGGCGCTGAGCAGCGTCTGGTCGGCGGTGATCGAGCCGCCGATGATCGGCAGGTCGCCGCCGGCCTCGGCATACTGGGTCAGGAAGGCGAGGGCGTCGGTGCCGCCCTGGATCAGCACGATGGCGCCGGCATCCTGCGGGATGTTGGCGATGATCGAGCCGAAGTCGGTGGTGTTCAGCGGCGACCACAGCTTGGTCACCGCGCCGCCCGCCTGGCAGTATTCGAGCATGAAGCCCATCACCTGCGCATAGGGGAAGGCATAGTCGGCGGCGACCAGCGCCACATGGCCGACATTCAGGTCCTTGTAGACGTGGTTGCCGAGGCCGGCCATCCACTGGGTGCCTTCCGTGCTGAAGCGGAAGAAGTTCGGCGAGGCATCGCGCAAGGTGGTGTCGGCGGCGCCCGACGAGCCGTTGACGATGGTCTTGCCCTCCAGCGTGCGCGAGTAGTCGCGCAGCGCGATGCCTTCGGCGCCCGACAGCGGGCCGACGATGATGTCGACATTGTCCTGCTCGATCAGCTTGCGGGCGCGGGCCAGCGCCACGTCTGCCTGGGCGTTGGAGGATTCGCGGATCCACTCGATCTTCTTGCCGTTGATCGTGTAGTCGATCTCCTCCAGCGCCATTTCCATGGCGCGGTAGGCGTCCTGGCCGCCGGTGGCGAAGGGGCCTTCCAGCGTGGTGATCGAGCCGAGCTTGATGACGTCCTGTGCGGCGGCGGCACCGATCCCCGCCAGTGCGAACAGGCCGGCGGCCAGCGCCGTCGCGGTTCTATAGGCCAGTTTCTTCCTGAGCATGGTCTTCTCCCCTTGGTGGTCTTGCTCGGCCATTTCTCCTCCACGGCCGGGCTCCGGTGATGCCGGCCTTGCGGCCGGTGCCTGCCTGCGGCGCCGGAGCCGGGCTGCCGCAGGCAATTCCTCAGTGCGGCGTGCCGCCGTCCCCCGCGTCCCGTTGCTTGCGCCAGCCGGTCAGGCGCTTGCCGAGCCCCAGCACCCCGTCGGGCGAGGCCACGACGATGCCGAGGAAGACGAGGCCGATCAGCGTGTTGAAGCGGTCGCGGTCGTAGATCGTGGCGGCGAACGTATCGATCAGCGTGAAGATCACCGCGCCGATGAACGCCCCGATCGGGTGCCCCAGCCCGCCGATGACGGACATCACCAGCACGTTGACCGTCGCCGTCATGCCGATCGAGCCGGGGGTGATGCCGATATTGTAGAAGGTGATCAGCACGCCGCCGCAGCCGGCGATGAAGCCCGCCATGGCGAAGGCGGCGATGCGGTGCACGGCGACGTCGAAGCCGAGCGCCGACACCCGGCGCGGGTTGTCGCGGATGCCCTGCAGCACCAGGCCGAACGGCGTGCGCACCACATAGAGCACCATGAGATAGAGCAGCGCCGAGACGGTCAGGGCCACGTAATAGAACACCGCATGGGCACGGAACGGCTGGCCGAAGAGCTCCGGCCCGACGACGTTGCGGATGCCCTCATAGCCGTTGAACCAGTCGATGTTGGACTGGGCGAACAGGCTGAAGCCGACCGCCAGCGCCAGGGTGATCATCAGCAGGTAGATGTCGCGGGTGCGGATCGCGATCAGTCCGACCACGCCGCCGGCAAGGGTCGCGGCGAGCACGGCGAGCGGCATGGCGAGCCAGTAGCTGACGGCGTTCTGGCCGGCCGGGATCGCCGTCGGCGCCAGGATCGCCACCGTGTAGCCGGCAATGCCGGCGAGCATCGTCTGGGCCAGCGAGATGAAGCCGCCATAGCTCGCCAGGAAGGTGATCGACAGCGCCACGATGCCGTAGATCAGCGACCGGCCGAGAATGCCGCTCAACCAGAAATCGGGCAGCAGCAGCGGCAGGACGGCGAGGATCGCCAGTGCCAGCGCGGTGACGGCCCATTGCGTGCGGGACATCAGGATCATCGTCCGGTCCTCCCGAGCAGGCCCTGCGGACGCACCGCCAGCACGGCGACCATGATCGCGAAGGTCAGGATCACCGAGTAGGTCGGAAACAGCGCCTGGCCCCATTGCTCGGCGACGCCGATCAGGATCGCGCCGATGGCCGTGCCGCCGATCGAGCCCATGCCGCCGACGATCACCACCACCAGCGAGGTCAGCAGGAACTTGACGTCGACCCCGAGCGCGACCGGCTGCGCCGTGGCGCCGATGACGCCGCCAAGGCCTGCCAGCCCGGCGCCCAGCGCGAAGGTGGCGACCGAGATCAGCGGCACGTTGACGCCGCAGGCGGCCAGCATCTGCCGGTCGTCGACGCCGGCCCGCACCATGATGCCGAGCCGCGTCTTGTTGAGCAGCAGCCACAGCCCGACGCCGACGGCGAGCGCAAGGCCGATCTGGAACAGGCGGAAGGTCGAGTAGCGGCCGATCACCGGCACCGGCGTCGGGCCGAACAGCGCGTCGGGCGCGAAGAACTGGAACGGGTTGCCGCCGAAATGCGCCAGCAACTGGTCGGCGATGATGATCGACAGGCCGATGGTCACCAGCGCCTGGCGCAGCTCCTGCCCCTGCATCCAGCCGAGGAACACGACCTGGATCACCACGCCGGCGACCGCCGCCGCCACCACGCCGGCCAGCAGTCCGACATACCAGGCATAGCCGGCGGTGGCGTTGGAGGCGTAGAGGCTGTCGAAAACCGAGAACCCGACATAGGCGCCGATCATGTAGAGTGATCCATGCGCCATGTTGACCGTGCGCATCAGGCCGAATATCAGAGAGAAACCGCTGGCGACGATGAAGTAGAGAGCGGCCAGGGTGAGGCCGTTCAACGTCACCGTGATCATGAACTGAAGCGACAAAAATCCCTCCCGTGCGAAAGATCATCGATCTTCCACGCATCGTTTTTGTTTGTTTTGAGGGTAAGTTTCGGCTCCTCCCAAAACCTCCCGATCTGCTACGAATGTTTACAAGCGCGGAAGATCCGTGCCAGAAGGAATTTTCGGCAATTTCGGGTAAGAATGGGTAACATGGGTCAACGATCATGTCCTTGACGCTGCCGATCCTGGCCCAGCCGCCAGCTCAGCCGCCCGCCCGCCCGCCCGCCGAGCGTCCCGACGGGGACTACCTCCTCGCGCCCTTCCTCGCGCAGGTCGCGCCGGCCCATCGCGAGCTTGTGGGCATGCTGCCGGTGGTGGATGTCAACGCCGCCGCGCTGGCGGGGCTGCGCGCCGTGTCCCCCGCATCGCCTTCCTGCCGCCGGGCGGTGGCCGGCCTGATGCTGGTCGATCCGTTCCTGCGCCTGCGCGATGCGACGCTGGCGCTGGCCGAGGCGGGGGTGAGCGGCGTCGCGAATTATCCGACGGTGCAGCTCATCGACGGCGAGACGGCGCGCGTCTTCGACAGCGCCGGGGCCGGGGTTGCGCGCGAGATCGCGGTTCTGACGGCGTTTCGTGAGGCCGGCTTCGAGACCGTCGCCTTCGCCGCCTCGCTGGACACCGCCCGGGCGATGCTCCGCCACGGCCCCTCGCGGCTGGTGCTGCATCCGGGCCTGGCGCTTGCCGACTGGCGCGAGCGGGCCGCCGCCAGCCTTGCCGTCGCCCACATGATCCCGGCCTTGCGCGACCAGTGCGACACGCCCCTGCTGGTCTATCGTCCGCATGGCTTCGGCCCGGAGCTCGATCAGGCGGAGGCGCTGGCCGACGGGCGCGTATGGGTCGCCGACTGAGCGGTTTTCAATCCAATAGGACTCAGTCCAAGAGACCGGCGCGGCGCATCTTGTTGTAGAGCGTCTTGCGCGAGATGCCGAGGAAGGTCGCCGTCTCGCCCCGGCGGAAGCGGTGGCGGCGCAGCGCGTCGAGGATCCAGTCCTTCTCGGCGAGCGGCGTCGTCGTCCCTTGCGCCCCGTCCGCGGCCTCGATCACCGCCCGCAAGACCTGCGAGCCGATCACCCGTCCCTCGTTCAGCACCGCCGCCTGTTCGACGACCCGGCGCAATTCCCGTGTGTTCTCCTGCCAGCCATGGGCGAACAGCACCCGGTAACCGTCGGCCGAGATCTCCAGCGGCCCCAATTGCCGCGCCTCGCCGATCGCCTCCAGATAGGCGCGGGCATGGGCGGGAATGTCCTCGGGCCGGTCGCGCAGCGGCAGCACGTCGATGCGCCCCGGTTGCAGCCGCGCGGCGAGCGCCTCCGCCAGCCGGCCTTCCGCGAGGTCCTCAGGGCTTGCGATCAGCACCAGCCGCCCTTGCGGGCTGTGGCTGCGGCTGCCGCCGACGCGCTCGGTCTCGCCGCGTTCCAGCCAGGACAGGATGTGCTGCTGCGCCCCCTCGTCCAGCGCACCGGCATTCTCCACCACCACCGTCGCCTCGCGCGCATCGAGCGCGCCATTGCGCCGCACCCGGCCGAAATCCGCCTCCGCGCCGAACAGCAGCTCCGCCGGCGGCACCTCGCGCTCGGCCCCGTTCAGCACGGCGAGGCCGCCCTTGCGGTTGGCCAGCGCATGCAGGCTGCGGGCGAGGGTGGTGCGCCCCAGGCCCCTTTCGCCGACGATCAGGATCGGCAGGTTGGTGCCGGAAAGCTTCACCACCTGCTCCAGCAGCCGGGCGACGGCCTTCGACTGGCCGGCGATGCCGGTCAGCCGTGCTGCGCGCATCGTCTCTCGCGATTGCGCCGCGTCCGCCTGTTGCAGCACGCTGAAGGCCTTGAACGCCGAGGTCTTCTGCATCACCGAGATTTCCAGCGGCATCCGGTCGAGCGTCGAGCCGCCGACATAGCCGTCGGCCCGTGCATCCCGGCACACCCGGTACATGTCGTCGGGGCTGACGATCGGCCCGCCCTCGAAGACGCAGATCGTCTGCGGGCTCGCCTGCCGCACCTCGGAGAAGATGCGCCGCGCCCGGTCGGCCGCCTCTTCCAGGGTGAAGGCCTGCGCCACGGCGCGCGTGCCACCGGCGTTCCAGCCGAAATTCAGGCACAGGATGTCGACGCCGATCTCCAGCAGGTGCTGGATTTCCTTGCGGCTCTTGGCATAGCCGAAGGTGGCGAGCCCCTGGCGCTGTGCTTCCCCTAGCAGCTCCACCTCGCGCGAATAGCCAAGCCCCGCTTCCTCCAGCGCCCGCCGGAAGCGGCCGTCGTAATGGATGGATGTCGGGAAATTGGCGATGCCGTGATAGCCGGCGGCGGCCAGCTCGGCGACGAAGGCACGCAGGTCCAGCTTTGGATCGAAGGCGGAGGCGCCGAAGAACACCGGCACGCCGACCCGGTCGAGGATCTCGCGCCGGGCGAAATGATCGGTGAAGCGGTTGGCGTTGTCGAGCGGCAGCATGGCGGCGATGGAAGTCGCGCCCATCACCCGGTAGCGCCCGGCATTCAGCGCCAGCAGGAAGTCCGCGCCGCCCCGCTCGGCCGCCTCGGCGGTCATGCCGACGCCGATGGCCGCCCCCACGAGCGGTTCGACAGTGCCTTTCGAGCGCAGTTGCTGGTGCCAGGAAAACATGCCGCCGGACCGGGTCTCTGGTGAACGCAGGATCGTCTGAACGCAGGATCGTCTTGCAAACGGTAGGGGCGAACGGCCCCCCGAACAAGACGCTCTCCGCAAGCGCTCCCCGCAAGCTGCCCTTCGCCTGCCGCCAGGGGCGGCGGCCCGTCCGGACGGGTGCATTTCCCTTGTTGCGTATCAATAAATATTTTCATCATATAAATGGAACGATCCTGCGAGAAATGACAATACTTAATTCCTGTGATGAATTTTATGAAATGAAATTTATACATGAAGAATAGACAGTAATAGCAAGTTGACACCTCGGGGGTTCACTTTAAGATCGCGCCATAGCCAGCCGTTGCGCATGGATCGCGAGCCAGACGAGGGCACGCGGTCCACCTGCCGGCCAGCCAGCGACACGTATTCGGCCGACCCTGCCGGCAGGGTCGCCGGTGCGGTTTTCGGGGCTGTGGCTGTGGATCTATCCGGATATGTTCCGAGACGGGCTGTGTTTCGCGCTGTCGCCGCGAAGCTCCACCGCCAGTGGGTCAGCTTCCTCCTGCTGTTCGTCGTCCTGTCGCTGGCCGTGGCGGTCTGCATCGTCCTCATCGGGGCGATCCGCTATTATTTCGCGCCGGGCCGTCTCGTCGATGCCGACCTGTGGCGCATCGACACCGTCTGGAGTTCCAGCCATTCCGGCGAGAGCGGGCGCTGGGCGACCTCGCCCGATCCGCTGGCCCGGCTGATCCGCCAGGATCACGGGGCGCTGGCGCGTGCCGGCCGCTTCACGCCGCTGCGCTCGCAGCTCACCATCGACGACATGTCGCTGCCCGGCGGCGCCGTCTTCCGCAGCGATCCGCCGTCGCTTGCCGTCTTCGACTGGCGGATCCGCCAGGGGGCGCCCGCCATCGACCGGCTCGGGCCGGGCGAGGCGCTGGTCAGCTCCGCCGAGGCCCGCCGCCTGTTCGGCACGCGCGATCCGGTCGGCCAGCGCATCACCCCGGCCCAGCCGGACCGGCGCGGCCGCCGGACGACCTACACCGTCGCCGCCGTGTTCCAGCCTTTCGCCGAAAACGCCGTCTTCCGCCCCGACGTGGTGCTTGTCGATGCGGTGCCCGGCGCCATCGACCGGGCGCTGCTGCCGGACAGCCTCCGGCAACTGCCGATGGAGTGGCTGCGCCCGAGCGCCTACACCTTCCTGCGGTTCCGCGGCGAGGGCGGACGCGAAAAGGCCGGGGCGATCGCCGCCGCGCTGACCGCCCGCGCCCCCTATCTCGGCGGCTGGACGCCGGAGTTCCGCGCCCGGCCGGCGGCGGCCATCTGGCTGTCGGACGGCGTCTACGAGGAACTCGTGGCGGCGATCCCGCCGGCCTCGGCGCGTCTGCTGTGGATCGGTGCCGCGGTGCTGGCCGGCGTCGCGCTGGCGGCCTTCGGCTACGGGGCGGGGCTGGCGCGCCTGCAGGTGGCGGAGCTGACGCGCATCCTCGCCAGTCTCGCGGTGCCGGCCGCCAGCGGGCGGGTGGCCCTGGCAGCGCTCGCTGCCGCCGCTGCCGTCGGCGTCTGCGCTGTCGGTGCGCTCGCCGGCATCGGCCTGTCGCGGTTGGTCGCCGGGCTGCTGCGGCTCGATCCGTCGGCCTTCGCCCTGACGCCGGTCGAGGGGCTGGCGCTGGTCGCCCTCGCCGCGCCCGCCTTCGTCCTCGTCGCCCTGGTGCCGCTCGCCCGGCCCGACGCCGCTCCGGGTGCCGTCCGGCGCGCCGTGCCCTTGTGGGCGACCTTCGTCGTCTGCGGCACGGCGGCCGGCCTGTCGCTGGTGCTGGTGCTGCAGCATCTGCATCTCACCGGCCGCGACAGCGGCCTGTCGCTGGAGCGCACCCTTGCCCTGGAGGTCGACCAGGACGACGTGCTCGGCGAGCGTCACGAGGCCTTCCGCCAGGAGCTTCTGGCGCTGCCGGGCGTGCGCGAGGTGGGCTTTGCCAAGACGCTGCCCGGCGCGCTGCACGACTACAGCTATATGGAGCTGCGCGCCGCCACCGACCGCCGCCAGAGCGAGAAGCGCTACCAGGCGCTGGCGGCCGATGCCGGCTTCCTGCGCTCCATCGGGGTGGAGCCGATTGCCGGCGCGCTGCCCGACAGCAGCAGGCAGGCCCGCGACCAGGTGGTGCTGAACCGCGGCGCGGCGGCCCTTCTCGGCTTCGCCTCGCCGGGCGAGGCCGTCGGCCAGCAGGTGCTCAGCTTCGACGGCGGACCGCAGATCAGCCTGCGGGTGGCGGCGGTGGTGGAGGATTTCCGCCTCAACGGGCGCCATATGCCGAGCCCGCCGCTGGTCGTCTATCACGATCCCCGGCTGTTCCGCGTCGCCACGGTGCGCTTCGACGGCGCCGCCGCGCCGTCCCGCCTTGCCGGCATCCTTCCCGTGTGGTGGCGCCTGTGGCCGCAGGCGACGCCCTCGCGCATCGAGGTCGACGCCTTCTACCGGGCGGCGAACCGGCCGGCCGAGGGCGCGGCGCTGCTCGGCCTGGGCGCCTGGCTCGCCACCCTTGCGGTGGTCGGCGGCGCCCTCTTCGCGGTGATCCGCTTCCGCTCGGTGACCTGCCGCCGGGAACTGGGGCTGCGCCGGCTGCTGGGCGCGACGGCGGTGCAACTCGCTCCGGTCCTCGCCAGCCGGCAGGTCGCGCCGCTGCTGCTCGCCATGCCGGTGGCCGCCGCCGCCACCGTGCTGCTCGGCGAGGCCTGGCTCTCCGGCCAGGCGGAGCGGATCGCGGTCGCCTCGCCGGCGGTGCTGGCGACCCTCGGCCTCGGCCTGGTGCTGTCGTCGGCGCTGGCCCTTGCCGCCTGCATCGCCGTCGAACTCCTGCTGATCTCGCGGGGGACCGATCTTGTCGCCACAGCCACGGGAGGAACCTGACGGGGACGGGCCGTCCCCGACCACTGATCTGCGATGAAAGCCGTCCGGCCGGGAGAGCGGGCCGGCCGGCGCGAGGGAGTTTCCCGCATCGACACCAGGATACGGAAGGAGACTGGAATGCAGCATGTACTCGACATCGCGGCCACGTCCGCGCACGCGGCCGTCTACGAAAGCTATATCGAGGAGACCGAGCCGATGCTGGCCCGGGCGACCACCAGCGACTGTCTGTCGACCGGCACGACGATCAGCAGCGGCGCCGGCTCCACGGTCGGGTCCTTCTTCTGCATCGGCTGCATAACCGGCACCGGTGGCTACAACACCGGCTGCAGTAGCTGTCACGAATAGGCTGGCGGAGCGGGTCCGGGGACGATGAAGACGATGACCGATACCGGCGGTGCCGCGGCCTTTCGCGAAAGAGCCGCTGTCGCGGAGGAGGGCAGCCGGCTGCGCGTCTCCGGGCCTTCCGCCGCGTCCGGGTTGGCCGTGGAGGGGCTGCGCAAGCGCTATGGCGATCACCAGGCGCTGGACGGGGTCAGCCTCGACTGCCGGCCCGGCACGCTGACCTCGCTGCTCGGGCCGAACGGCGCCGGCAAGACGACCCTGCTGGAGATCCTCGTCGGGCTGCGCAAGCCCGATGCCGGGCGGGCGGAGATCCTCGGCGCGCCCTTTGCCGGCCTGCCGCTGGAGCATCGGCGCCGGGTCGGCATCGTGCTGCAGACCCAGAGCCTGCCGCCGCTGCTGCGCACCGACGAATATCTGGCGATGGTCCGCAAGGCCTATCGCAGCCGCGATCTGCCGTCGGGGCTGATCGAGGCGTTCTCCCTGGATGCGGCATGGAAGAAACGCATCGGCCAGCTTTCCGGCGGCCAGCAGCGCAAGCTGGCGCTGGTCGCCGCGCTGGTCGGCGAGCCGGCCGTGCTGATCCTCGACGAACCGACGGCCAGCCTCGATCCCTTCAGCCGGCTGGCCTTCTGGACGGAGCTGCGGCGGCTCTGCGACCGCAAGACATCACCCTCCGCCATCCTGCTCGCCACCCACGACATGGCCGAGGCGACGGAACTCAGCAGCAATGTGGTGATCCTGGAAAACGGCCGCGTGCGCGAAAGCGGCACGCCCGACGAGCTGATTGCCCGCAACGGCGCGCCGCCGCGCCTTGCCGTCGCCGTCACCGATGCCCTGGCCGCCGAACGGATCCTTGCCGCGCATCCGGCCATGGGCGAGGGCCTGACGCTGGAGCGGGAGCGGGGCGGCGGGGCGCGGGCCGTGTTCGACGCGGGCCTGCTCGACGCGGTGCTTGCCTCCCCCTTGCGCCCGCATCTCGATCTGGCGCGGCTGAGCCAGCGCCGCTCGACGCTGGAGGATGTTTTCGTCGCCCTGCTCGGGCCGGGCCTGAAGGAGACGAGACGATGAACGCACCGCTGCTCGCCGTGCTGGTGCTGAACAATTTCCGCGAATACCTGCGGGACTTCACCTCCAGCTTCTTCACCTTCGTGTTCCCGCTGATCTTCGTGGTGATCTTCTTCATGAGCAGTTCCGGCGGCGGGGCGCCGGGCCCGCTGCCGCTGGCGCTTGAGGGCGATGTCGACGCGCCGCAGGCACAGGCGCTGGTCGAGGCGCTGGCCGGCGTGCCCGGCCTGCGCCTGCTGCCGGCCGGACACAAGGCGGCAGGCGTCGTCTCCGTCGCGGTCGGCGCCGACGACCGTATCCGGCTGGAGGTTTCGGCCGATCCGGCGCTGGCGACCCTGCTGCACACGGCGGTGCTGGCGGCGGCGGGCCGGCAGGCGGGGCCCTTGCCGTTCGATTACCGGTTCGAGCCGGTGCGCCGATCCTCCGAACTGGTGCAACTGCTGCCGGCCTTCTTCGCCATGTCGCTGCTGCAACTCGGCCTGTTCGGCACCTCGACGCCGCTGTTGCAGCAGCGCGCGCGCGGCGTCTTCCGCCACATGAAGACCCTGCCGATCACCGTGGTGCAGATCGTCGCGGCGCTGCTGGCGACGCGGCTGGCGATCGCCCTGGTGCAGATGGTCGGGCTCTATGCGATCGCGGCCGGTCTCTTCGGTTTTCGCATCGAGGGCAGCGGCGTGCTCTTCGCCGCGCTGCTGGCGCTCGGCACCGGCTGCTTCGTCGCCATGGGCTTCGCGCTCGGCGGCATCGTCGGCAACCAGCAGGTCGGCGTGCTGCTGACGCTCGCCATCAACTTCCTGATGCTGAGCTTCGGCAATGTCTTCTTTCAGGTGCCGCCCGACAGCGCCCTGGCGCTGATCTCGAACGCGCTGCCGATCACCTATCTGGTCGACGGACTGCGGCTGGCCGCGACCGGCGAGCCGCAGGCCCTGCCGATCGGGCTGATCCTGGCGGTGCTGGCGGGCGCGACGGTGCTGCTGACAGCGGTGTCCGTCCGTTTCTTCCGGTTCGACATGGGGAGCAGGGCATGAGGGGAAGCAGGGCATGAGGGAGAGCAAGCCATGACGGGAGCGAACGACGCCGCGGCGGCGCACGGAGCGCGCTGGATCTATTTCAAGCTCTATCCCGGCCTGTTCGGCGCCGGCCTCGACCATCTGATCGCCAACGATCTGGCGCCGCTCGCCGGGCGCGGCGATGTCGCCAAATGGCATTTCCTGCGCATGACCGATGATGGCGGCCCGCATCTGCGCGTGCGCTTCCTGCCGGCCGATCCGCACGCGCGGGAGCCGCTCGCCGCACGCATCGAGCGGGAGCTGCGCACCCTTGCCGATGAACTGCCCTTCACGCCGGAGAGCCCGTTCACGCCGCTGGTCGCCACCCGCCGGACGGAGGGCGCGGCGGCGGCAATGGTGCCGGCTCCCCGCGCCCCCCGTGCTCATGTCCAGCGCGACACCTACGAGCCGGAGACCGGCAAATATGGCCTTGGCGAGATGCTGGAGGCCTGCGAAACCCATTTCCAGGTGTCGAGCGAGATCGCCGCCGCCGCGATTGCCGCGGAGCTGCTGGAGGGCCGCTCGCGCAAGGGGATCGCGCCGCTGCTGATGGCGCGCTGCGTCCATCTGTTCGAGCTGCCGCGGTCCTCGCGCCAGTTCCTCGCCGACTATTGCGACTATTGGCTGCGCGGCGCCGACCCGGCCGAGGACCATCGCGGCCGCTTCGCCGAACGGATCGCGGATCTGCGCGTCCTCCCCTTCGATCCGCTGGACGCGGATGCGCTGCTCGTCGCCGGCGAGCAGGATCTGCTCGCCCGCTGGGAGACGTCGATCCGCCAGGTGTCGCGCGCGGCCGGGCGGCACTTTGCGCGCAACGACAATTTCCGCGACCAACTGGCCTTCAACCTCTGCCATCTGATGATGAACCGGCTCGGCTTCCCGGCCACCGACGAAGCCTATCTCGCCTGCCTCGTCGCGGCCTTCGACCGGGTGCCGGCATGATCGACGTGTTCGACAAGAGCGCGTTTTCCGCCCGCGTCCCGTGGTCCTCCATCCTCGGTGCCTCCTGCGGCATCGTCCAGAGCGTGGCGGGTATCGACGACGAGGAACTCGGCGTGCCGGATTTCCGGCGGCGCACCGCGCGCCTGTGCAACGTCTCGCTGGCCTATCCCTGGATCCGCGCCGGCGACGGCACCAGCACGGCCGAGACCCTGACCGCCGGCAATGGCGGCGACCTGCGCGCCGATCTCGCCTATGTGCGGGCGGTGGCGGAGGCGGCCGAGCGCTATGCCAGCTCGGTCTTCGACGAGACCGACTATATCCTCGCCAGCGCCCGCGAGCTGGGCTCGGCCGCCCTCGATCATCGCCGCTGGCCGAAATGCGATGCGGCGGAGCTCGCCGATCCGCGCTGCCAGCTCCATGCCTTCGACCCCGACCGGCCGATCCGCTGGGTCGAGGGATATTCGGTGACGCGAGGCCGCAAGGTCTGGCTGCCGCTGGTGATGTCGCATCTGGTGTTCGAGCTGCTGCCGGGCGAGGCGTTCTGGGCGCCGATCACCACCGGCATCGCGCTGCATGACTGTCCCTATCGCGCGGCGGTCGCGGCGATCTGCGAGAGCATCGAGCGCGACGCCATCGCGCTCACCTGGCTCTGCCGGCTGCCGCTGCCCCGGCTCGTCCTCGACGCCGCGCCGCCGCACGAGGTCGGCGAGGCGCTCGCCCGCACCGCGGGCCTGCCGCTGCAGCAGCAGTTTTTCGACGCGACCACCGATCTCGGCGTGCCGACGGTCTATCTGCTGCAGACCTACGAGGGCCATCCGCAGCTTGCCAGTTTCGTCGGCTGCAGCACCGAGTTCGACCCCTGGACGGCCTGCGGCAAGGTGGTGCGCGAGGCCTGCGTCGCGCGCACGGCGATCCCCTATTTCCAGGAGATCCCGGACGATCCGCTGCAGTTCACCCGCCTCGAATTCGGCGCCAGCTACATGGGCCGGCCGGAGCAGGCCGGCGCCTTCGACTTTCTCGCCGGTCACGGCCGGGAGAGCCCGATCTCGCGGCTCGCGCCCGGCTGCGAGGCGGACGCGCGCGAAGAGTTCGACTGGCTCGTCGCCCGGTTCCGGGCGCTCGATTTCGAGCTGACGCTGGTCGACCTCACCACCGACGATCTGCGCGAGCAGGGCTTGAGCGTCATCCGTGCCGTCACGCCGGACCTGATGCCGCTCGATTTCCTGCCCTCGGCCCGCTACCTCGGCCATGCGCGGCTGCACGACTATCCGCTCAAGGCCGGCTACGGCCGTTTCGAGCGCGCCGCCGCCAATCCCTATCCCCAGCCCTTCGCGTGAGAGGAACCGACGAGATGGCCGATTCCCTGGCGCCCGCCTCCCCGATCTCCGCCCCGGCCGCCGCGCCGGTCCTGCAATGCGTCATCTCCGGCGCCTTCGGGCGCCGGGTACTCGAGGCGCTGCGCGCGGAAGGGGTGGCGATTGCCGCGGCCGTCGATCTCGACGGCGCGGCCGACCCGGTCGAAGCCCTCTCGGGGCTGCCGGCCGCCGACACCTTGGTGATCCTCGACGTCGACCGGCCGGAGGTCCTGATGCGGCTGTGGGACCGGCTCGCCGGCAGCGGCTGCCGGCTGCATCTGATCGGCCTCCTGGACGACGGGCTGACCATCGGGCCGCAGTTCCGCACCGGCCGGCCGGGCTGTCCGGAGTGTTTCGCCCGCCGCCGCCTTGCTGTGTCGAGCCAGGACGACGCCGGCCGGCTCGACAAGCTGAGCCGCACCTGTCTCGCGCGCCTGCCGGAGGCCCGGCCGGGCTTTCCGCCCTATCTGCCGGCGCTGGCCGCCGGGGCCCTTGCCGCGCGGCTGCGCCGCCCTGCAGAGGAGAGCGACGGGCGCTTCCTGCGCTTCCTCACTGACGGCAGTTTCCTGGAAGAGGGGCGCCTGCTGGCGCTGCATGGCTGCCGCTGTCGCGGCACGGCGCCCGGCGGCCGGCGCACCACCCGCCATCTTGCCGCGATGCTCGGCCTGCCCGCCGCGGAGGACGCCGCGCCCGGACGCGAGAGCGGGGAGGCGCCGGCATGGTGAGGGTCGAGAGCGCCCATGCCCGCGAGCTCGCCGCCCAGCGGGCGCATGATCCCGAACTGCTGCGGCTGTCGCTGCAAAGGCCGTATTTTCCCCCAAGCGTTCCGGTCCTGCCGTTCGGGCCGTCGCGGCTGGCGATCCTGTGCGGCGGCCGGCGCGAGGTCCTGCGCAGCACCGTTCCGCACGCGCTGGTCAGGCGGCTGCTCGGCCTTTGCGACGGCACGCGGACGCCCGGCGAGATCGCGGCGGCCCTTGCCCCCGACTTCGGCGGCGCCGGGGAGGCGCTGCGCAATGTCGACGAGTTGGTGACGCTGCTGGACCGGCGCGGGCTGATGCAGGACGGCGTGCCGGATGCGGCGGACGGCGTGCCGCTGCGCGATGCGGAGACCGAGCGGTTCTGGGAGCAGGTCGTCGCCGCCGACAGCGTCCACCGCTCGCGCGCCGCCTTGCGCGCGGCGGTCGACCGCTTCCGGGTGCGCGTCCTTGGCCCCGCCGCCCTTTGCGGCGAAGCGGAAGCGGCAATCCGCGCCGCCGGCCTGCGCCTCGCCGATGCCGGCGCGCCGGACGTCGCCCTGGTGCTGTACGACGATCCGGCGGATCTGTGCCCGTCGCCGGAGCCCCTGTCGCCCTTGCCCCTGCAACCGGGCACGCTGGTGCTGTTCGCCGGCGGCGGGCCGGAGAGCTTCCGGCTCGGGCCGCTGGTGCCGGCGGAAGCGGCGGCGACCGTCGCCGGCTGGCTTGCCGGTCCCTGGCTGGAGACGCCAAGCCATGACCGGTCCGCGCCGGTGCTGGAGGGTCTGCGCGCCAGCCTTTCCGCCGCGCGGCTGTTCCGCCTGGCCTGCGGCCTGGAGCGCGGCCGCAAGTTCAACAGCGTCGAAGTGTTCGCGCGCCGCGCGGCGGGCGCCCCGCTCACCCGCGAGATCGCCCTCGTCTCGCCCTATGTCGCGGCGGCGACAGCGGGCCCGCCCGATCCGGCGATGCTGGTGGCCGCCGCCCAGTCGGGCATCGAGGAGCTGTTCAGCCGGCACCTCAGCCCGCGCACCTATCTGATGCATTATGCCAGCAAGAACCGGAAGCTGGCGGCCGGCCCGGCGCCGGCCTTCCACGGCGTGCCGACGCTGGCCTTGCCCACCGCTGATCCCGGAGCCGATCCCGGCGCTGATCCCGGCGCTGCGGCGACCATGGCTTCTCGCCTGTCGCTGCTGTGCAAATGGGCCTTCGGCGAGGACGAGGGCCGGCGCCTCACGCCGTCCGGCGGCGATCTGCGCTCGGCCGCGCTCATCGTCAACCTGCCGCAGGACACCGACCTTCCGGCGGGCCTCTATCGCTATCGCGACGCCGATCATCTGCTTGAGCGTGTGGGCGCGCCGCTGGTGGGCGCCGAAACCGGCCTGCCGGACAACGGCCCTGCCTTCCTTGTCGTCTCGCGGCTGCGGCGGGTGGCGCGCAAGTACCAGGACGCGGCCTATAAGATCTGCGGCCTCGACGCCGGCGTCTCCAGTGCCGTGCTGATGGAGACGGCAGCGCGGCTCGGCCTCGACCTTGTCGTGCGCACCGACCTCGACATGGGTGCCATCGAGCGCCGCCTGCCGCTCCCCTTCCTCGACGACCGCCACATGCTGTCGCTCTGTCTTGCGACTCCGGACGGCGCAGGCGAACCGCCGCACGAGCCGGCGCACGAGCCACTGGACGACCCGCAGGCCCTTCACGAACCGCGCCTGCCGCACTGGATCGTCGCGCTCGGCAAGGCACCGCTGCGGGATCGCCTGCGCGCCGCGCCGGCCGAGCCGCAGCCCTCGCTGGGGGATCTGGCGCGCATGGGCGAGGTGCTGCGCGCGCGCCGGGCGGTGCGTCTGCTGCCGCCCGCGCCCCTGTCGCCGGAGACGATCCTTGCGCTTCTCGCCGAGGCGCGGGCCGGCGCTGCCCGCCATGCGCCGAGCCTTGCGCCCTATCTGCGCTTCGTCGCGGTCGACCGTGCCCGCGGCCTGGTGGCGGCGGGCTGCGACGGCCGGCCGCGCTGGTCGCCCGGCATCGGCGACACTCGCGTCTTCTGGCAGTCCGTGCCCGACATGGCTCCGGCCCTGCTGGTCGCCGGGCTGGAGATGGCGCCGCTGGCGCGGGACCACGGCGCGCCGGGCTATCGCTACGCGCTGCAGGCGCTCGGCGCCGGGCTGCATCTCGCCTGGCTCGGCGCCTGCGCGCGGGGGCTGCAGGGCACGCTGCTCGGCGGCGTCTTCAACGAGGGGCTGAATGCCTGCCTGCCGGGCGAAAGCTGGCGGATCGCGCCGATTGCCGGGCTGGCGGTCGGGGAGGGGGTGCGCTCATGAGCCGGCCCGCCGCACCCGGCATGATGGAGGCCGCCCCGATGCTGCTGGCGGCCGGCGGCCGGCTCTTCCTCATCCCGCGCAGTACGGCTCCCTATGTCAGGGTCGGCGGCCCGCTGTCGCGCGCCGTGCTGGCGCTGCTCGGCGGGCGCGATCGCGGCGCGGTGCTGGCGGATCTGGCGGCGGCGGGCGAGCCTTCGGCGGGGGCGCTGCTCTCCGCCGCCGAGGCGCTGATCGCCCGCCATGCGCTGGCGGGCCTGCCGGAGTGCCGCCCGCCCCGCCGCAGCGGCGCCGTGCTGCTCGTCGCCGGCAGCGTCCTGGCGCTGGCTGCCATCCTCCTGTGTGCCGGCTTCCTCATTGCCCAAGTCGCAGCACCGATGGAGACCGGCTTGCCGCTCTCGCTGGCAACGCTCGGCTGGCTGGTGGTCGCCGTGCCGTGCCTCGTCATGGCGCACGAGGCGGCGCATCTTCTGGTCGCGCGCCTCTTCGCCGTCAGGCCCTCGGCCATCGGCGTCCATCGCGGGCGCGCCGGCCTGCCGATGCCCTGGCTCGACCTGCGCGAGGCCTGGGGTCTGGCGCCGCGCGACCACGCGCTGGTGCATCTCGCCGGACCGTTCTGCGACCTGCTGCTGACCGCGCTTGCGGTGCTGCTGCTGTGGGTCGGGGCCGCGCCGGTCGCCCCGCTGCAGGCGCTCGCGCTCGCCGGCACCGCCTTGCTGCTGGCCAATCTCACGCCCTTCGGCCGCAGCGATCTGGTCGGCGCCTGCCGCGCCGCCCGTGCCGACCCCGATTACGGTCCCTGCCGCCTGCAGCGGGGCCGGCTCGCCGGTCCGCCCGGCCTGATGTGGTTCGCCCGTCTCTATCTCGCGGTGCTGGCGCTGCTGCCGGCGCTCCTGTGTCTTGCCGCTCTTTCAAGGATCCTGCGATGAAAGCTCTCGTTTCCGTCCTGCTCGGCCTGCTCCTTGCCCTGCCGCCGGCCGCGGCGCAGCACGCGGTCGTCCCGCCGGGCCTCAGCGGCCCCTCCGGCGTGCCGGTCGCCGGCGCGCGGGAGAATGTCGAGACCCTCGGCTTCGTTCGCATCGCGGTGGAGGACGTGGCCGCGACCAGCCGCTGGCTGCGAGAGGAGATGG
The DNA here is from genome assembly GCF_900185735.1 of Stappia sp. P2PMeth1. Lineage (NCBI taxonomy): Bacteria > Pseudomonadati > Pseudomonadota > Alphaproteobacteria > Hyphomicrobiales > Stappiaceae > Stappia > Stappia sp. P2PMeth1. The sequence continues at coordinate 136,223 of NZ_FYAW01000035.1, forward strand.
GCTTCACCCCCTGGGAGATCGGCGCGCGCGCCAGCGGCGAGGAGAGCGTCATGGTGATGCTGTCCTCCGGGCAGAGCGTCGAGTTCTTCAGCCGCCGCCCGTTCTACGAGCGGCTGGAGATGAGCGGCGCGCGCGCCGTCGCGCTGGCGCTCTATGTGCGCGACATCGGCGCCGCGATGATGGCGCTGGCCGCGAGCGGCGTGCCGACCACCGACATCATTCCGCTGCATGCGGGCGGCGAGACGAGCTACCCGAAGATGTTCGACTTGCTCTTCATCCGTTCCTTCGACTTTCCCTTGTGGAATTTCAGCTTCGCGCAGCGCGATGGCGCGGGCATCGCGGCGGTGCGGGCCGGCTATCCCGAATATGACGACCGCAAGTGGCAGGAGCACGGCAACGGCGCCGATGGCCTGTCCGAGGTCTGGTTCGGCGTCCGTGACCTCGCGGCGAGCGAGCGGCACCTCGCCGAGCTGGCCCTGGTCGCAAGCGAGGAGCAGGGTAACGAGAAGGGCGAGCGCGTCTACGTGCTCAGCGGCATGGTCCTGCGCCTCGTCTCGCCGGACCATCCCGAGCGCGGCGCGGAGATCGCCCGCAGGATCGAGGCCGGCGGCGAGGGCGCCTTCCACATCGTCTTCCGCTCCGATGCGGGGCGGGCCTCGCCCGGCGCGCAGGCGATCCCCGGCAGCGAGCTCCTGTTGGAGGTGCGATGACCCTGCACGAGGCGCCGCGTCCGCATCCTGTCGTGCGGCCCGGGCCGGGAGCCGGGGCCGGGCGCCGCCCTGGAGCCGAAGGCGGCGCGCCGGCGGCCGCCCAGCAGCGGCTGGAGGCGATGGACCGGCCGTTGAAACGGCCCGTGTGGAAGGGCGCCGCCGCCTGGACCGGCCTGGCCGCGCTCTGCGCCGCGGTGATCGTGCTGGCGGCGACGCGGTTCGACTGGTCCGACGACCGGGTGATCCAGGTGGCGCGCGCGGATGTGGTTCTCGACCGGGTCCGCCTCGGTCCCTTCCAGCCGGTGCTGCATGCCACCGGCCAGGTCAAGCCGCGCACCTCCGTCGCGCTGCAGAACAGCATTTCGGGCCGTGTCGATGCCGTCCATGTCAAGCCGGGCGACCGGGTCAGCGCCGGCAAGCTGCTGTTCGAACTCTCCAATCCGGAGACGGAGATGAGCTTCTTCACGCTCGAGGTGCAGGTCGCCGAACAGCTCAACGCGCTGACCCAGCGCGAGCAGAGCCTGGAGCGCGGCCGCCAGGAGGACGAGCTGGAAGTGCTGCGGCTGACCAACGAGATCGCCGAGCTCCGCATCCAGCTCGAGCGCCGCCGCCAACTGCTGACGCGGGGCCACGACAAGCCCTTCGAGGTCGACGCGCTGATGCGCCAGCAGACCCATCTGGGTGCCGTGCTGGAAATGCGTGTGGGCATGCTGAAGTCGCGGATCCAGTGGCAGGGCGACCAGGCGCAGCAGGCAAGGACCCTGTCCGGCAACCTGATGCGCAATCTGGAGACGGCGCGCGCCTCGCTCGACGCGCTGAACATCCGCGCCACCATGGACGGCACGCTCTCCGACTTCAGCGTCAAGCGCGGCGAGGTGGTGGAGCGCGGCGCCAACCTCGTCACCCTGTTCGAGCTCGGCACGCCGATCATCGAGGCGGAGGTCGACGAGCTCTATCTCGACCGCCTCTCGATCGGCGACGAGGCGAGCTGGCGCGACGGCGGGGGCGGCTGGCGGGCGCTCAGGGTGCGGCGGATCCTGCCTGAGGTGATCGACGGCAAGATCACGCTGGAGATGGATTTCGTCGACGCGCCGCCGGACGGGCTCGTCCACGGCCAGCGCCTCGACATCCAGATCCGCACCCGCGCGCTTGCCGAGGACGTGCTGATCCTCGCCAATGGCGGCTTCCTCGCCCAGACCGGCGGCAACTGGGTCTTCGTGCTGGACGAGGCGAGCGGCCGGGCGACGCGGGTGCCCGTCGAGATCCTCGCCACCACCCGCGACGAGGTCGCGCTGAAGACCGGCCCCGCGCCGGGCAGCGCGGTCGTCGTCTCCTCCTATCTCGGCCTTGCCGAGGCCGATTATCTCAGGATCGAGTGAGCAGGACGGCCATGCAGATCGAGCTGGACGGCGTTACCAGGCGGTTCCGCAGCCGCAATGTCGAGACCACGGCGCTGAACGGGCTGTCGCTGGAGATCCCTTCCGGCCGTCTCACCACGGTGATCGGCCCGTCCGGCTGCGGCAAGACGACGATGCTGGCGATCATGGGCCTGCTGGAGGCGCCCGACGAGGGCGAGGTGCGCTTCGACGGCGCGCCGGTCTCGCGCCTCGGCCGCCGCCGCCGGCTGGTGCTGCGCCGGGAGCGGGTCTCCTTCGTCTTCCAGTCGCTGAACCTGATCGAGGAGATCTCGGTTCTGGAGAACGTGGCGCTGCCGGCCCGCTACATGTCGCTGCCGGCGCGCGAATGCCGGGCGCGGGCGGAGCAGGCGCTGGAGGAGATGGGCCTCGGCTTTCGCGCGCAGCATTTCCCCTTCCAGCTTTCGGGCGGCCAGCGCCAGCGGGTTGCCATCGCCCGGGCGCTGGCGATGCGCTCCGACCTGATCCTGGCGGACGAGCCGACCGGCAATCTCGACCGCGACAGCAGCGCCGGCGTGCTGGAGGCGCTGCTGGCCTGCCGGGCGCGCGGCACCACCGTCGTGCTGGTCACCCACGATCCCGACATCGCCGAACTGGGGGACTTCGTCGTCGAGATGCAGGGCGGCCATGTGGTGAACGGGCGGGCCGGGGAGTTGAGCGAGCGCCGCCCCGCCCCGTCCGGGCGCTGGGTCGAGGCGATCGCCACATGACGGGGCTCGCCGAGCCACGGACAGAGACCGCCGTCGCCGCAGGATGGACGGGGCCGCGCGCTGCCTCCGCCGACATGCTGGTGCTGCGGCTGGCGCCGCTGCCGGCCGAAATCCTCGAGGACCTCGTCTCGCCCGCCTTCCGCCGGGCACTTGCCGAGGCGGGCAAGGACGATGCGCCGCCTTCCGCCGGCCTTGCCGGCCTCTGGCCTTGCGAACTTGAGCGGATCTTCGAGGCGCTGCGCGCTCTCGCGCTGGACGCGCGCACGCTCTGGGTGCTGGACGAGGTGCGCGAGCGGCTTGCCCGGCTCGCCGCCACGCTCGGCAACCCGACTGAGAAGCCCGGTCGCCGGTTCCGCGCGGCGATGCGGCTCTTTCGCTATCTTGCCCGCGTTGCCCACAAGACCAGTCCGTACCAGCGCTACATGGGCATCGGCATCTGCGGCGGTGAGGGCCGCGCGCGGACGCGGTCGCCCCTGCGCTTCGACCTTTCGAGCCGGGACAGCCTGTCGCAGGAATGGATCGCCGTGCTGCGGCACAATCATGCCGATGCGCTCGGCCAAGGCGAGCGGTTCGAACTCGCCGGAGACCTTTCCCCGGAGGCCGACCGGCTGGACGCGGAACTGACCAGCCTCGGCCTGACGCGCGGCGCCCTGTGGCAGACCGCCCGGCACCGCAGCTTTCGCCTGCGCCCGCCGATCGACCGGGTGTTTCGCGCCCTTGCCGGGCGCAGCTTCTCCCTGGCCGAGCTGACGGCGGCATGCCGGGCGCATGGCATCGCCGAGGCGCAAGCTGCCGGTCTCGTCCGGAGCCTGCTCGACCGGGGGCTGGTGCGGCGCTCTCCGGCGGCGCCCGGCACGGCGGAGGCGATGCTTGGCCGAGCCCCCGCTCCGGCGCTGCTGGCCCGTCTTGCCGCCGATCCGCTGCTGCAGGATGTGCCGAGGCTGCATCGCGACTGCTGGGTCCGGCTGCACGACCAACCGGACTACGACCTTGCCGGCCTCCGCGACCGGGTCTGCCGGGCGGTCGCGGACCTGTCGATGCCCTCGCCCGAGCACCGGTTGCTGCGCGACCTGTTCCAGGCGCTCGCCCCGCCCGGCGGCGGGGCGATGCCGCTGTCGCGCTTTGCCGAGGAGATCCAGCAGGCCGGGCCGCAGCTTCTTGCCCGCCTGTCCGACCCGGCGCTGGCCCGCCGCCTTGCCGCCGAAGGGCTCGGCCCCGGCAGCGGCCACCATCCCTTCTGCGCCCATGTCCAGCCGTTCCGCGAGGACGGCGCGCTGCGGCTGGTGCTCAACGGCACGTTCGACGAGCCGGTCTGGCTGCTCGCCCGCTATACCCAGGGCGAGGGCGAGGACGCAGCGGCGATGCGCGGCCATCTGCGCGGCTGGCTGGCGCGGCAGAGCGCGCTGACGGGCGAACGGTTCGTCGGCCTGTCGCGCGGCAGCGAGGTGAGCAGCCTGCAGCGCCATCGCGGCCTCGTCGACCGCTACCTTGCCGGCTTCGCGCCGCCCGGCGCGGCGGTGCCGCTGCTGTCGCCGGCGGATTGCCGGGTGTCGCTGGCGCCGGGCGGGCGGCGCCTGCAAGTGGAAGACGGCGAGGGAGGGCTGCTGCGCTTCGTCAATCTCGGCAGCGTGCTGCCGTCGCCGGCCTGGGGCCTGCACCACTGGCTGATCCATCTGACCGCCCCCGTCGCGGTCATGCGGCCCGGCCTCGACAAGGGCTTCGTCGGCGACGAGACGCTGCCCGCGCGCCACCGGCCGCGCGAATATCATGGCGACTGCGTGCTCTTCCGCGAGACCTGGTACGAGACCTCGCAGGATCTGCTGGACGCGGTCTGGCGCGGGGAGGGCGAGGCGCATCTGCCGACGGTCGGCGCCATGGCGGCGCTCGCCCGCTATTTCCGCGCCCGCGGCATGCCGGCGCAGGTCTTCGTCGCCCGCAAGCCGGGCATGGACTGGCATGCCAGCAACTCGATGGCCAACCGCCACCGCAAGCCGCAATGGATCGACATCGCCAACCCGGTCTGCGTCGCCCTGCTGCGCCGGATCCTGCGCGAAAGCCGCACCGTCATGTTCCAGGAGGTGCTTCCCGGCCCGGCCGACCGGCTCGCCCGTGCCGGCGGCGGCAGCCATGCGGCCGAGCTGCATCTGGAGGCGAGCCTGACATGGTAGGCGCGGCGCGGTGCCTTGCCGCCGGTCTTCTCCTGGCGCTCGCCCAACCCCTGCCGGCCCGCTCCGCGTCCGCCGACATCGTCATCCTCGGCGAGGTGCACGACAACCGCGCGACCCATCTGGCGCAGGCCCGCCGCATCGAGGCGCTTCGCCCGACCGCGGTGGTGTTCGAGATGCTGACGCCGCAGGCGGCCGAGCGCGTCATGGCCGCCGACCGCACCGATCCGGCGGCGATCGCCGAGGCCGCGCGCTGGCACGAGACGCGCTGGCCGCCGTTCGATCTCTATGCGCCGGTGTTTCTCGCCGCCCGCGAGGCGGCGATCCTCGGCATGGCGGTGACGCGCGAGGACGCCCGCAAGGCGATGTTCCTCGGCGCGAACAGGGTGTTCGGGGCGGTGTTCGGGGCGGACGGCGCCCGCTTCGGCCTCGACCTTGCGCTGCCGCCGGACGAGCAGGGCGCGCGCGAGGCGCTGAAGGCGCGGACCCATTGCGGCGCGCTGCCGCCGGTGCTGCTGCGCGGCTTCGTCGAGGCGCAGCGCCTGCGCGATGCGGCGCTGGCGCTCTCGGCGCTCTCGGCCTTGGCGACGCATGGCCCGCCGGTGGTGGTGATCGCCGGCCACGGCCACGCCCGCACGGACTGGGGCGTCCCGCGCCTGATCGCATTTGCCGATCCGGACGTCACCGTCCACTCGGTCGGCTATGTCGAGACGCCGGACGACGCCTCCTTCGACGAAACCGTGCTGGTGCCGGCGACCCCGCGCGGCGACCCTTGCGGATCGCCGCCGGGCCGCCCTGCAACAGGCCCTTGATCCGGTCGATCGTCTTCGGGACAGAACACTCCAGGTGCAACGGCCGCACCCCGGCCGCCCTTGTCGCCCGCAGCCGGGCGAGGGTCTTCCTGCCGTCGGTCCGCTTCCCCGGGCGAAGCAGTGCCTCTGCATCCGAAAGATGTGGATCGTCGCCCCTCAACTAAAAAGAGCGCCCCTCAAGCCTCCAGCCGTCATTGTCGGTCGACGGCTGCCCCGGCCGCTCGCCGTTTCCTGCGGCAATACCTTGTTTTGGACGTAGCCGTTTCGCGTATTTATGCGGAATACATTGGTCTATCGTCGCGTAGTGGGCTGTTTCTACAAAAATATGATTGTTGTATTTTGTAATATATTTATGAAACGCATTTGTTGAAGCTTGATATGAACCTGAAAATGGGAAATGCGGTCTATTTATTTGTCTTTATTGATTTGCTTATTTTTTAATTCGACAGCGCAAATATTTTGAGGGTGCCTGGCATGACGGATCCTGCAAAATTCAACGTGGTCCTGGAACTGGCGGAACTGTCGCAGGGCGGTCTCGGCATCAGCAGTTCCAGTCTCCTCGCCCTCATTGAAGGCATGAAGACAGCCTGTCGGCATGGCGAGCACGGCGACGAGGTCGACGACCGACCCTGTCTTGACGATCGCATCACCCTGAACTTCCATCTGGTCGTCGATCATTCGCAGGCGGACGCGGCCTGTCCCGCCCTCGGCCTCGATCTGACGCGGCGCCAGACCGAGATCGCCCATCTGCTGGAGCGCGGACTGACCAACAAGGAGATCGCCAACAAGCTGAACATCAGCCCCGCCACGGTCAAGAACCACGTGCATGCGATCCTCGGCAGGCTGCATCTCGACCGGCGGAGCAAGGTCGCCGCCTACCTGCGGGCCAGGTCGTCGCCGGTGGTCGCGGCGCCTGCGCCCTCGTAAGGCGCTGATGCCGTTGGCGGCACCCTCCGAAGTTGTGACGGCTCGACCGTCTCCTGCAACCCATGGTATCCATTCCGGGTTCCGGATCGAAAGGACGTGTGTGCGACATGGCTGTTGCTGAAAAGCTGAATCAGACGTTGCGGACCTTCATCGAAGGATGCGACCTGTTCTTTGTCGGCACCGCCGCGCCGGAAGGGCGGGTCAACATTTCGCCCAAGGGCCTCGATACCTTGCGCATCCTCGGCGACGACCGGATCGTATGGCTCAATCTCTCGGGAAGCGGCAACGAGACGGCCGCTCATCTTCGCGAAGCGGATCGCATGACGCTGATGTTCTGCGCCTTCACCGGCGAGGCGCGCATCCTGCGGGTCTATGGCCGGGCACAGGTGCTGCATCCGCGCGACGCGGGCTTCGACGCGCTGGCCGGGATGTTCCGCCCGATGGCCGGCACGCGGCAGATCTTCGACCTGGCGATCGACATGGTCCAGACCTCCTGCGGCTCCGGCGTTCCGGTCATGACCCTGGAACGCCAGCGCGGCGAGGAGGAGCTGGTGCCCTTCTATGCCGACATGGGGCCGGACGGAGTCGAGGCCTATTGGCGGCGCAAGAACGTCCTCAGCATCGACGGCAAGCCGACCGGGATCCTGCCGTGAGCCTCCCGGCCGTCGAGACGCACCCGCTGACCCCAGACCGGTTCGGCGATTTCGAGCGGCTGATGGGGCCGAAGGGCGGCTATGGCGGCTGCTGGTGCATGCTCTGGCGGCTCGGCAAGGCGGCCTATGACGAGGGCCGCGGCGCGGCCAACCGCGCGGCGATGGAGGACGTCGTGCGCGCCGGCCCTCCGCCGGGCGTGCTCGCCTATGACGGCGACCTGCCGGTCGGCTGGGTCTCGGTCGCCCCGCGCCAGGTGTTTGTGCGCCTGTCGTCCTCGCGGGTGCTGAAGCCGGTCGACGAGCGGCCGGTCTGGTCGGTGTCCTGCCTGTATATCGCGCGCGGCCATCGCCGGAAGGGGATTTCCGGGCCCTTGCTCCGGGCCGCGGCCGATCTGGCGCGCAGCCACGGCGCCGCCTGCCTCGAGGGCTATCCGGTCGCGCCGGACAAGTCCTCCTATCCGGTCTCCTATGCCTGGACGGGGTTTCACGAGATCTTCCTGCGCGCCGGCTTCCGGGAGGTGGCGCGCCGCTCGCCGACGCGGCCGATCATGCGCCTCGAGCTTGCCCCCTGAGCTTGTTGCCCCGTAGGCGGCGCCGGTGCGGCCCTTACGCGGGGCGTGGCGGCGTGAGGACGAGATGCGTGCGGATGGTCATCGGATAGGCCGCCCTTGCCCGGTCGAGCGCCGCCCTCGACAGCCTCACCGCCGCCAGCGGCCGCGCCGGGTCGGTCAGCGCCAGCAACTCGCCGCCCGGATCGATGACGAAGCCGCCGCCGCCGAAAGCCGGCTCCCCGCCGCCGGCGCGGTTGGAGCTGGCGACATAGCACCCGGTCACCAGCGCGGTCGCCCGCGCCACCGTCAGCCAGCGGTCGAACCCCTCGGCGGTGCTGGCCCTCGGCACCAGCAGCACATCCGCGCCGAGGCGGGCCAGCATGCGCGGCACCTCCGGCACCATCAGCTCCGAGCAGATGGCGAAGGCGAAGCGGAAGCCGCTGTGATCGAAGGTGCCGAAGGCGCGGCTGCCGGGGCAAAACCAGGTGTCTTCGTGGAACCCCGGCTCTTCCGGCAGGCAGAGCTTGTGATGCAGCGCGTGATAGCGCCGCTCCAGCCGGACGAAACCCTCGTTGATCAGCTTGCTGCCGGCGGGAAGCGCGGTCGACCCGAACAGGGCAAGGGGCGGGAGGACATCCAGCGCGGCGATGCCGGCCGCATGGGCGGCGGCGGTCCTGCCGGCGCGGCCGAGCTCGAACGCCGGGCTCGCCGCCGGCCAGCGGCCGAAGGGCAGTTCGTTCAGCAGCAGCGCCTGCGGCCGTGTCCGCGCGACGCCGTCAAGCAGGTCCCGCCAGGCGGCATCGCCGGGGCTGAGGCCGTCGGGCAGCTCGCAGACGGCCAGGGACAGCGTCTCCCCGTCCTGCGGCTCATGCATCCGGGTCATGGCTCGGACCTCATCTTGAACGGACAGGTGCCGGCCGGCAGCGCGTTGGTTTCCGCAAGCCCGTATTGCCACCACTCGATATCGCCGGCCTCGTAGCTGCCGAGCGCCGGGCTGTGCGGCAGCCCGTCATAGGCATGGATGCGGCGGCGCAGCCGCTCGCGTACCGCATGGCCGCGCGGATTGTCGCCGGCGACGATGTCGAAACGTTCGCGCGGATTGATGATGAAGGCGAGCGACGGTCCGAGATTGCGGCTGCGGCGGACGCGGTGGGCGGGGTTGCTCATGTTGACGAAGAGCTGCAGTCCGGCAAAGCACATGGTCCAGAACGGGCTCGAGGGCAGGCGCGAGACCTCGCTCGGCCAGGGGGCGCCGTCCCGGTCGTGCCAGGCCTGCAGCACCCGCCAGCCGATCTCGTGATAGGCCTCGACACTGTCGGCGGCGACGGTTTCGGGGTGGAAGATCATCGCCAGCGGCTCGGCGGTGGCGACGTCTCCGTCCCAGCTCCGCGACCGCTCGACATAGGCGGACAGCGCCGCGCTGCCGCGGGCAAGGTCCTCGGCCTCCAGCCCGCCGACGAATGCGAAGAGGATGCGGCCGCGCCGGCAGGCGTTCTGCGAGAAGAAGCAGGGAAAGTTGGTCGGCATCTGCAGCCGCTCCAGCAGCCGCAGGGCCGCCTCGCGCTCCCATGCCGCCAGCCGGTCCGATCCGGTTTCGATCTCGATCTGGGGAAACAGCGTCATGTCGTCGTCTCCATGAAGGTGGGGTGAGTGGGGACGGGGGTGGGGGTTGCCGCGTCGAGCGCCGCCCGCACGATGGCCGGGCGGTGCAGCAGCGCCAGATGGGTTTCCGCGTCGTAGTGGCGGCGCATCGCGGCGGGCAGGGCGGCGATGCGCCGCGCCATCGTGGCTCCGGCGAAACGGTTGAGGCTGCGGTCGCGGCTGGCGATGGCAAAGCCCCAGGCGACCGCGAGGCTCGGGATCGGGTGCTCGTAGACGACGACATCGGCGAACAGGCGCCGCAGCCGCGCCACCGTCTCCGCCTGAAACGAGATCGCCGCCGGATGGCAGTGGCCGACATGGGTGACGAGCAGCCCGCCGGGGGCGAGCAGGTCGCCCGCCGCCGCCAGCGCCTCCATATCGAAGACGCCGGCCGCATAGGAGGTGTCGGCCGCATCGGGCAGGTCGAGCAGGACGAGATCCGCCCAGCCGCCGAGATCGCCGCGCTTTCGCGCCAGCCAGGCGCGGGGATCCTCGAACTCCAGCCGGTAGTCGAAGGAAAACGGCTCCTGCGGCTGCAGGTGCGGCAGGTGATAGCGGCAGAGCCCGGCCAGCGTCGGGTCGAGGTCGACATGGTGGAGCCCGCGCAGCGACGGCAGGTGCTGCAGGCGGTTGACGATGCCGCCATTGGCCCCGCCGATCACGACGATGCGGCGCGGATGCCCATGCAGGGCGACGGCCGGCGACATCAGCATCTCGTGATAGAGAGCCTCGTCGAACTCGCAGGACTGGATCAGCCCGTCGATCAGCAGCGCCCGTCCATAGGCGGCGAAGCGGACGATGCGGTAGCGGGTCAGCCCGGTATCGCCCTGCGCCAGCACCGCGTCGACCGTCAGCAGGCGGGTGTCGCCCGCCTCCAGCAGCGGATGGTGGAGGGGCGGCGTCACGGCAGCGCCTCCGCGATCACCGCCGCATAGCCGAGCAGCCCCTTGCGTGAGACGTCGGCCTCATAGGCGGCAAGCGCCAGCGAGGTCTCGAAATACTCCTGCGAGGTGGCCGCGACGATCTCCCGCCGCAACTCCCGGCGCACCTCGACGGAGCGCGCCTGCCAGGTGCGGAACCGCTCCGTCGTGTCGAGCACATGCCGGACGCGAAACCCCGCCACGGTCAGCAGCTCGCCATATTCGGCGGCGGTGTAGACATGCGGGCAGGTCCAGTCGGTGGTGAGCTTGCGCCAGTCGGCGGCGTCGATGTCGCCGAGGCGCACCCGCTCGAAGATCGCGAGCCGCCCGCCGGGCACCAGCAGCGACCTTGCGCGGGCGAACAGCCGGGCGGCGTCGAAATGGCAGGCGGCCCCGGTGCTGTAGATGCCGTCGAACCGCTCGGCAAAGGCGTGCTCGTAGACATTGCCGGCGATCAGCTCCACCCCGTGGCCGGCCTTCCGCCCGGCGGCCAGCGAGGCCAGCGACAGGTCGATGCCGGTGACGGTCCAGCCCATCTCGCCGGCCAGGAACGCCGCGACGAGGCCGCGGCCGCAGCCAAGGTCCAGCACCCTGGCGCCGGCCGGCATCTGCATCAGGGCCGCCATCAGCCGCAATTCGTCGGCGCTGTTGTCGCTGAACTGGCCGATATACTGGTCGGCTCCGAACACCTTTGGGTAGATCAGATCGTGCACCTGCGCATTGTCGGCCATCGTCTGGTCGTACAGGGCCTGCACGGCGGCAAAGTCCTCTGGTGCCGGTGCCGGTGCCGGTGCCGGTGCCTGTGCCTGTGCCTGTGCCTGTGCGGCGGTGCGGGACTGTTCGGCGGTCATCTGCGGTCCTCCGTTGGCTGGCGGGCGGGCGCGCTGCGGCGGCCGGCCAGGCGCGCGCGCAGGTCCTTCGGCAGCGACACCATGTGGCGATGGGTGGTGCCGTCGTAATAGGTGAGCGGCCCGTCCAGCCGGGTCGCGACGAGACGGTCGATAAGGCTTGCCGGCCGCCCCGCGAGATCGAGATCCCGGTGGGCGCCGACCGAAAACAGCCAGGACGTGCCGTAGGACTGGGCGTGGCAGACCAGCGGCTCGGCATGGGCGAAGTGGCCGGCCGTCAGCGCATGGATCATGGCCGCGCCCGCGCCCGCGCAAGGACCGGCGGCGCCCGCCCAGGTGACGAAGGCGCCGGTCGGCGACACGACCCTGGCCAGTGCCGCGAAATGCGCCGGCGTGAACAGGAATTCCGCCGGGGAGCCGGGCAGCGGTTCGCTCACGTCATGGATGACGAGATCGTAGGGCGCCGGTGCCGAGGCCAGGTGGTCGCGAATGTCGGCGATCACCAGGCGATAGCGCGGGTCGTCGTGGAAGCCTTGCGAGATATGGCCGAAATGGCTGAGGGTGAGCGCCGCCATGCGGGCGTCGATCTCCACCTGGACGACCTCCTCGACCCCCCGGTGCTTCAAGGCCTCGCGCACCGCGCCGCCCGGCCCCCCGCCGACCACCAGCACCCGGCGGCAGTCCTTGCCGAGGGCCAGCGCGGCGGGATGTACGATCGCCTCGCTATAGATGTATTCGTCGCCCTCCAGGTGCTGGATGCGGCCGTCGAGCAGCAGGCCGCGCCCGAAGGCGCGGGTGCGCACCACCTCGATGCGCTGGCCGCCCTCGCCGGCGAGCACCTGCCGCTCGACGATCTCGTGGCAATGCGCCTCTCCCGGAGCGACCGCCTCGAAGGTCCACTCCTGCGGCCAGCGCACCGGCCTCGTCGCGGCGGGCGGGCCGGCGACGGCGATCCCGGCTCGCGCGCTCACTGGACCGCCTCCTCGGCAAGGTCGCCCGGCCGGATCAGCGTCAGCGCGCCGCAGCCCTCGGCGAGATACTCGGGCGGAAAGGTCTGCCCGAGGAAGCGGGTGATCATCGAGTAGCAGTAGGAGCCGGCCTGCGAGAATTCGATCCAGTCGCCGATCTCGACCTGCGGGATCGTCTGGCGCCGGGCCAGGAAGTCGCGGGAATAGGTGGTGTTGCCGACGATATCGACCGGCTGGTCGAAGTCCGGCCGCGCTCCCTTGCCGTTGGTCATCACCCGGACCGGGTTGTAGTCCTCGTAGAACATCGCCCTCGGGATCATCGACGCGCTGGCGTCGACGCAGACGAAGTAATGGCCCTCGCGCCGCTTGACGTCGGTGACCTGGGCATAGAAGCGCGCGGCATTGCCGAACATCGCCCGGCCGGGCTCGATCACCAGCCGGATCGGCCGGCCGCGCCGCCGGGAGAAGTCGGACATCAGCGCGGTGATGCGGGCGTTGTAGTCGTCGAAGTCGAAGCGCGTCTCGTCGAGCGGAAAGCCGCCGCCGACATCGACATAGGCAAGGTCGGGGAAGCGGTCGGAGAGCTCCAGCGCGCGCTCGATGCCGGCGACCATCTCGTCGACGCTGACGATGTCCGTGCCGATATAGACATGGCTGCCGGTGGCGGCGAGGCCGAGGCTGCGGCAGGCCTCGAGCGCGGCGTCCAGCTCGTGGTCCTGGATGCCGATGCGGCTGTCATTGCCGGTGAACGGGCTGATGCGCGAGCGTTCGGACGTGTTCAGCCGCAGGCCCACCTCGGTCTTGAGGCCGAGCTTGCCGAACTGGCCGATCTGGGTCAGCGAATCCAGATGCAGCCGGATCCCGCGCGCCACCAGATGCCGCATCATCGCGCTGGTCAGGCCGGTGCTGGCGAAGATGATCCGCTCGGTCGGGAAGCCGCAGGCCTCCGCCAGCCGCAGGTGCTTCAGCGAATTGACGAACAGGCCCATGCCCCGCTCGCGGATCTTGCCGAGCAGGACCGGATTGTCATTCGCCATCGACGCGAAGAAGACGCTGGTATGCGGATAAAGAACGCTCTCGAAGCGCGTGAAGTTCTCCTCGATCTTCTCGTTGTCGTAGAGATAGAAGGCGGAGTTGATCTTGTCGGCTCGCATGTCCATCAGGTAGTCGATCTGGTTCATCTGTCTCTCTCCAGCGGTTGGCAAGGGGGGCTGAGCGGGTGCGGCGTCGGGTTGACGGTCTCCCATGCGGTCGGGGGTTCGACGGGCTCTGCGGCGATCCGGCGGTCCGTCATCGGAACAGGGCGATCGGCTGGCCGAGCGCGGCCTCGTCGGGAACGATCCCGAGCCCCGCACGGGTGCCCGGCACGGTGACGCCGTCGACGATCTCGAACGCGCCCTGCGCATAGCTCTCGGTGTTGAACTCGCGGCAGCTCCACAGGCCGAACAGATGCGCGCGCGGCGTCGCGGCGGCGGCGTGCAGCGCCGCCATGTCGGCGATCTCCGTGCCGCCCGACGACGCCCAACTGAGCGAGAGGCCGGCGATCTCGCAAAAGGCGGTGAAGCGCCGGGCGGCGGCAAGGCCGCCGATGCGGGACAGCTTCACATGGACGATGTCGGCGGCATTGTCGCGGGCGAGGCGGGCCAGCACGTCGCCGTCGGTGACGCTCTCGTCCAGCGTCATCGTCGCCCCGGTGGCGCGGCGGACCCGGAGGCAGGCCTCGTAGGTGGCGCAGGGCTGCTCCAGGTTGAAGCCGAGCGGTTCGATCGCGCGGGCAACGCGCAGCGCGTCGGCCAGCGTCCACAGCCGGTTGGCATCGGCGATGAAGATCTCGTCCGGCCGGCGGATGCCGGCGAGGCGTTCGTAGAGCGCGATGTCGGCGACCGCCTCGCCGCCCGGCTTGGTGGAGAAGATGCGATAGCCGGGGCGCTCCCGATAGGCGGCGATCCGCTCGGCCATCTCCTCGAACGGGCCGTGATAGACGGCGCAGTTCATCGGGATCCGGTCGCTGCCCAGTCCCCCGAGCAGCCGGTAGACCGGCAGCCCGGCGCTCTTGCCGAAGAGGTCGTGGGCGGCGATGTCGAAGCCCGACTTGACATAGGCATGGCCGTCGAGATGCCGGTCCATCACCGCGTGCAGCGCGGCGATGTCGGTCGGGTCGGCGCCGATCAGCGCGGGAGCGAGCACGTCGATGCCGGCGCGCGCGCCCTCGGCGAATTCGGGCAGGTAGCTGCGGCCCCAGGGGCTGATCTCGCCCCAGCCGACCAGCCCCTCGTCGGTGTCGAGGCGCAGGATCGTGCCGTCGATGCTCGCCTGCGCCGTGCCGGAGGCGCCGGTCGTGTAGCGGGTCTCGCCGAAGTCGATGGGCAGGCGGTACACCGCGATGCGGTCGATCTTCATGAGCGTGCCTCCGGTGCGGGGGCCGGTGCCGGTGCGCGCCGGCCCTGCAGGATCGAGAAAATGACGGCGGCCATCACCACCAGGCCGCCGAGGGCGGTCGTGAGCGGCGGCACGTCGGCGAAGGCGATCCACACCCATAGCGGCGCCAGGGGCACGTCGAGCGTGCTGATCAAGGCCGCCTGGCCCGAGTTGAGATGCCGGGCGCCGAGCGTCAGGAACAGGATGCCGAGCCCGAGCTGGGCGATGCCGAACGCCGCGAGCAGGGCGAGGGCGCGGCCGTCGACCTGGCCGAACTCGGCGAAGGGCAGGGTGATCAGGAACGAGGCGAAGGCCGAGGCGCAGGCCATCGCCACCATGGAGTGCGCCTTGCCCCAGCGCACCGCGACGATCATCAGCGCCATGAACACGGTCATCGCCATCGCGTAGAGGTCGCCAAGGAGCCCGCCGCCGCCGAGCGATCCGCCGACGATGACGGCGACGCCGGCAAGGGCGACGAGACTGGCCCACAGCGTCGCCGGGGCCGCCGGCTCGCGCAGCAGCAGCCAGGAGAAGGCGGCCGCGACGAAGGGGGCGGTCGCGTAGATCAGCACCACATTGGCGACCGAGGTGTTCAGATAGGCATTCAGGTTGAAGATCATCGCCAGCACGCTGGCGGCGATCGCCACCAGTCCGGGCAGGCTGCGGAACACGGAGAACTGCGCCAGCCCGGCGCGCCCCTCGCGCGCCAGCATCACCGCCAGGATGAACAGGCCGGCGACCAGGCCGCGCAGGCACAGCATCGTCCAGACGCTGGTGTCGATCAGCCGGGTGAACAGGCCGGCGGTGCTGTAGCAGGCGGCGGACAGCACCAGCAGGATCATGCCGATGCGCACCTGCCGGGCGGTGTCGGAGGGAGCGCTCATGCCGGCCTCACTGCGCCTGCGCCGCGCCGAGCCAGTCGGCGACGGTGTCGCGATTGGCCGCCAGCCACGCGCCCGCCACCTCGTCCGGCGACTTGCCGGCGACGCCGGTCTCCGTCACCCAGCCGTTGATCACCGCCGGGTCGAAGGTCACCCGCGTCAGGAAGGCGGCGACCTTCGGGAACCGGGTTTCCAGCGAGCGGGAATGGAACACATAGACCCGGCTCGTCTCGAAGGCGCAGGGGAAGGAGGAGGCCTCCAGCCAGTCCTCGCGCTCGCTCGGCGAGTAGACAGTGTCGCAGCCGGGCCGGTAGGCGGGCTCGGCCACCTGGGTCAGCGGATGCACGGAGAACACCCATTCCGGGGTCCAATGGTAGAACAGCAGCGGCCGGTCTTGCGCCCGCGCGCTCTCCAGCGCCGCCTTGAACTCCTCGTTGCTGGCGATCCACGGCTCCCACAGCTTGTCGAGGCCGTAGGACTTCATCTTGATGCGGTTGAGCCGCGTTGCGCCCCAGCTCTCCTCGCCGGCCCAGTATTCGCCAAGGCCGTTGCCGTCGGTGTCGAAGCGCCGGGCAATCTCGGGCGACTTCAGGTCCTCGATCGTGGCGATGCCGAGCGCCTGCGCCGTCGCCGTCGGCAGGAAGAAGCCCTGCACGGCCTCGTAGCCGGCATTGTGGCCGATGGTGGCGCGCTGCTCGACATGGATTTCCCAGGCCTTCTGCTGGTTCGGCATCCAGATGTCGGGGAAGACGTCGTGCTCGCCGTCGCCGGCATCCATCGAGGCGAGCGACGTGTCGGTGTCGGCCTCGCGGATCCGCACCGGCGCGCCGAGCTCCTGCTCGATCACCTGCGACAGCACCTCGGCGATCACCTTGGCGGCGTCCCAGTTCAGTCCGGTGATGGTCACCTGATCGGCGGCGGCGGGGGAGGCAAGGCCAAGCGCGCCGGCGGCGGCGAGGCAGAGGGTCGTCGGGATGCGGGGCATGAGTGTCTTCCTTCTGGGCAAGGCTCTCCCGTGTCCGGTCCGGCGGGCCGGCGGACGGGGGCGAGGGTGGTGGTGAAATCTGGAGCGGCCCGAGCAAGTCCGGGAAAAGCGGGAACCGGTCTTCCGTCCGGAATTGCGAAAAAAGTCGAGGCTATTCGCGCTTGGCCGTGAGCAGGTGCTCCATGACGGCGATCCGCACGGGCACGCCGTTATGGGCCTGTTCGAAATAGCGGGCCTGCGGCATGGCATCGACGTCATGCGCCAGGTCCTCGACCCGCGGCAGCGAATGCAGGACGATCGCCTCCGGCCGGATATCGGCGAGCCGGGCGGCGGTCAGCGCGAAATAGCTGTCGACCGGTTCGCCGCGGCGCTCGGTGATGCCGTTGTGATAGATCACGTCGACGCTGCGCTTGACGTCGTCGAGATGGGCGATGCGGGTGAAGCGGATGCCGGCGCGGCGATAGTGTTCGGCATCGGCATGGTCCATCCAGAACTTGTCCGGGCACAGGACGAAGATCTCGGCCTGCGGATACTGCGCCAGCGCCCGGATCTGCGAGCGGAAGGCGCGCAGATGCGTGCCGCCGATGATCAGGATCTTCAGCCCGTCGATCCGCCCGAACGCCTGCTCGATCGTGTAGAGGTCGATCAGCGCCTGGGTCGGATGTTCGGCGCGCAGGCCCATGCCGTTGCCGGCGTTGATCACCGGGATCGTGCTGGCGGCGGCGAAGTCGTAGACCCCGTCGGCCTGCGGATGGCGGATCACCGCGAGATCGGCGAAGCCGGACAGGACACGCGCCGTGTCGGCAAGGCTCTCGCCCCAGTTGGAACCGGCCCGCGAGCTTTCCGGCTCGACGGTGATGACCCCGCCGCCGGCCCGCAGCACGCTCGACTGGAAGCCGTATTGCGTGCGCGTCGAGGGCGAGAAGAACAGCATGGCGGCAAGGGCTCCGGGAATCCGGCCGGCCGCCCCCGCGGCGATCTCGCGCGACCGCGCGAGGATCGCCCGGATCGCGTCGCCGCCCAGATCGTCGATGGACAGCAGGTGCCGTGGTTTGGTTGCGGCCGGCATGGCGGGCTCCCGGAGTTGTGAATGTCTTGAAGGGAGGCGGGGCGGCTGCGCTCAGCTTGCCGCGCGCCAGTCGAAGTCCGGCTTGAAATGGGCCTCGTGCACGCCGTCGTTGGCCCAGGTGCCGTCGAAGGCGTAGAAGCCGGCATCGAAGGTCGCCGTGTCGACGAGGTAATAGGCCGGGATCGGCGGCAGCGGCTCGCAATAGGGCGCCTTTTCCAGGCCGCACAGGACCAGCACGGAGCGGGCGGCGACATAGCCGCAGGCGATCGGCGGCACCGCGCCGAGGATCGGGATGTTGCCGACATCGTCCATCCATTCGTAGACGGTGTCGCGGTCGGGGAAGCGCGGGAAGTAGTTGGCCTGCATCTTGATCAGCCGCTCGACGTCGTCGCGGTCCAGCGTCTTGTCTTCGGGAATGCCGAGCAGCTCCTCATAGGTCATGCCGTGCTTGTCGAACTTGTAGACGGTCGACGCCCAGCCCCAGACGCAGGCGCACAGCATGGTGATGGCGCGCGGGCTCGCCCGATAGGCCCGGTGCAGCGCGTAGCGCTCGGAAATCAGGTAGAAATCCGTCATGTCGAGCAGCAGGTCGCAGCCCTCCACGAAGTCCTCGGCGGTGTGGCGCTGGATCCCGTCCGGATAGATCTCGACGGTCACGTCGGGCGTCATCTCGTGCACCATCTCGCCGACCACCATCGCCTTGTTGCGGCCGACCGTGTTCTTGCCGGCGCCGAGCTGGCGGTTGATGTTGGAGGCGTCGAAATGGTCCGGATCGGCGAGCTTCAGATGCCGCACCCCCATGCGCGCCAGTTGCACGGCGAGATAGGAGCCGATGCCGCCGCAGCCGGCGACGCCGACCGTCGCATTGGCGAGCTTGTCCTGGGAGAGCTGGCGCTGCTCCTCGTCGAGGCCGAGAAAGCACAGGGAGCGGGACACGCGCTCCTTGTAGAAGGCCTCGTCGTGAATGCCTTGCAGCTTGATCTTGCGGGCTTTTTTCAGCATGGAAGGGTCCTTTCGTCGATGTGGTGCGGTCAGGAGGCGAAGCTGTCGCCGTCCGGGTACTCGTCGAGATTGGTGTAGCGGATGGTGACTTCCGCCCCGGCGGCGATGGCGGTGAGGGCGCGCAGTTGCAGCCAGAGGCCGTCGGCCTCGAAGCTCCACTGGATCACGGCGTTGTTGTCGGCCGCGTGGTTGCAGTAGGACATGCCGCCATTGATCAGCGCATAGGTGTTGCCGGGATTGCCGGGCGCGTAGTCGGCCGGGTTGGCGAGCAGATGATCGAAGACGGCGGTGGGCTTGAGCGCAGCGCTTTCATCGGCATCGAAGAAGATGCCGGGGGCGCGCTGCAGCAGGGTCCCTGCGTCGACCGCCCTGCGTGCATAGACGCCGCGGCCCTTTTTTCCGGCTTCCCGGACGCAGATCAGCTCATATCCGCTCTCGAAATCTTCGGGAGTGGCTGAATATGGTCTTTCAAGGGATGACATAGTCTCTTTCCTCGCAGCCGACGTCTGTCGTCGAGGACAAGAGTATTGGGGGAGGCCCCGCGTTGATATGATCCGCAGGGCTCAATTCGGATCTATCCTGGCGTGTATTTCGTCAGGAAGGCGGCTTTTGCGTGTGGCTGCCGGTCGCGGCCCGAGGACTTGAGGGCGCTTTGCGGGCGTTACAGATCGAGCAGTGCCGGGCTCGGCGCCGGCCTGTCCCGCGCCAGCGCCTCGGCAAGGCCGGGCGGCGCATCGGCGATCCGGCCGCCGGCGCGAAGGTCGAGCCCGTGCCGCCACAGGGCGCGGGCGCGCAGCCACGGCGTGTCGGCAAGCGCGATCCGCCGCCCGGCCGCATCCTCGACCGCGCGCTCCCACTGCGGCGCCTCCAGGTCGCGCCATTCCACATCCAGGTGGATCGCGGAATGGGCGAACAGGTGCCGCAGCGCCCGCGCCGGCTGGCTTGCCTTGCGGCTGACGTCGTCCGGGTCCACCGCCGCGCGTCCCGGCATCGGCCCGGCCGCGCTTCCCCGCGCCCAGGCGGCGATCCCGCTGAGCGCCCGCGCATGATAGCCGACATGGGCGACGATCTGCCGGCGCGTCACGCCGGGGATCGCGGAGGGCGCGTCGAGATCGCCGTCGTCCAGCCCGTTCAGCAGCCGGGCGAAGAAGGCGGTGCCCTGCCGCGCCCAGGCCAGCGTGCGGGCCGGGGCGGTCGCCGCGTCGTAGCGCGCCCCGGCGCCCTGGCGGCGGCGCAGTTCGGCGCGCGCCGCCTCCAGCGGATCGGTCATCGTCCGGCCTCCTCCACATGGGCGCGGGCGAAGTGCAGCCGCTCCATGATCGGCGCATCGGAAAAGCGGAACAGGTCGAACCGGGTCTCGGCCTGCAGCGACCAGGCGATCCAGGACGGGATGACGAACAGGTCGCCGGTCTCCAGCCGGTGCTCGTGCCCGTCCAGCACGACCGCGCCGCGCCCGTCGAACACCTGGAACACGCTGGAGCCGACCTCGCGCCGCACCGGCGTCTGGCAGCCGGCGCGCAGCCGGTGGAACTCGCAGCGGATCGTCGGCATCACGTCGCCGCCGGTCGTCGGGTTGACGTAGCGCACCGCCGCGTGGCCGGGCGCTGCCGTCGCCGGCTGGCCCTCCTCCTCCAGCAGCAACTGCTCGCTCAAGGCCCGGTCGGTGAACTCCCAGCGATAGGCGCCGATCGGCGAGCTGACGGTCGCCTGCAACCCGGAGAGCGGGTGCAGGCCCGGATGGCACCACAGCCGCTCGCCGCGCGAGAAGCGCGGCGTCGCGTAGTCGGTCACCCGGTCGGAGCCGAATTCGAAGAAGCCGACATCGTTGTGCTGGGAGAAGGGGATGTCGAGCCCGTCGATCCAGGCCATCGGCCGGTCGGTGTCGTTGTGGTGGCCATGGAAGTTCCAGCCCGGCGTCAGCAGCAGGTCGCCCCGGCTCATGCGCACCGGATCGCCGTTGACGACGGTCCACACGCCCTCGCCCTCGACGACGAAGCGGAAGGCGTTCTGCGAGTGGCGGTGCTCCGGCGCGGTCTCGCGCGGGCCCAGATACTGGATCGCCGCCCACAGGGTCGGGCTGACATAGGCATGGCCGCCGAGGCCGGGATTGGCGAGGCCGATGGCCCGCCGCTCGCCGCCGCGCCCGACCGGCACCAGCTTGCCGGAGGCCTCGGCCAGCGGCAGCAGGTCCGCCCATTTCCACACATGCGGTCGGGCGCGCGGCTTGGGGTGGACCGGCATCAGGTCGCCGATCTGCGTCCAGAGCGGGATCAGGTGATTGTCGGCAAAGCCGCGATACAGCGCGCGCAGCTCGGGGCTGTCCTGCGGCTGCATCGCGTGCTCGACCGTCTCGTGCGTCAGGGCGTCGTTCATGGCACTCTCCGTTCCGTCTCGGGTGGCGGGTCAGGCGGCATCCGGCTGCCGCGGCGGGGCCGCCTCGGCAAAGGCCGGGATGGCGTCGAGCCGGCCGAAGATCGCGGCGATGGTCGGCCAGGCGTCGGTGTCGATCTCGAAGCGGCGGTTGTTCCACATCTGCGCGTAGAGGCAGATGTCGGCAAGGCCCGGCGTGTCGCCGTGGCAGAAGGCGCCGGTCTCGCCGTCCCGCGCCAGCATCGTCTCCAGCGCGTCGAAGGTGGTCGTGACCCAATGGGTGAACCAGCGCGCCTGCGCCGCCTCGTCGGCGCCGAACTGCTCGGCCAGATAGCCGAGCACCCGCAGGTTGTTGAGCGGGTGGACCTCGCAGGCGATCATGTTGGCGAGCGCCCGCACCCGCGCCCGCCCGTCCGGATCGGCCGGCAGCAGCGGCGGCTGCGGCCGGGTCTCCTCCAGCCATTCGATGATCGCCAGCGACTGGGTCAGCACCCGCCCGTCCTCGCGCTCGAGCGCGGGAACCAGCCCTTGCGGGTTGAGCGCTAGGAACTTCGGAGCGCGCGTCTCGCCCTTGCGCAGCGCGTAGGAGACATAGGCGTAGTCGAGCCCCTTCAGCTTCAGCGCTGCGCGCAGCCGCGTCGAGGTGGAGGAGCGGAAGAAATTGTGCAGCACCAGGGTCATGGGATCACTCGCGCGGGCCGATGGGGGTGACGATCTCGCCCAGCCCCTCGATGGCGACGGTGCAGGTGTCGCCGGGGGCGAGCGGGCCGACGCCGGCCGGCGTGCCGGTCATGATCAGGTCGCCCGGCCGCAGCGCGATCGAGTGCGACAGGATCGAGACGATCTCCGGCACCGACCAGATCAGCTCGCTAAGGTCGGCGTCCTGGCGGATCTCGCCATTGACGGCAAGGCGGATGAAGCCCCTGTCGGGATGGCCGATCTGCTCGGCCGGATGCACCGGGCCGATCACCGCCGAGCGGTCGAAGGCCTTGCCGAAGTCCCAGGGCCGGCCCTTGTCGCGCGCGGCGAGCTGCAGGTCGCGCCGGGTCAGGTCGTTGCCGACCGCGTAGCCGAACACATGCGACAGCGCGGTATCGCGGGCGATGTCGCGCCCCGCCCGGCCGATCGCCACCACCAGCTCGGCCTCGTAGTGGAAGTTCTCGGTCTCCGGCGGATAGGCGACGCTCTCGCCGCTCGCCACCACCGCGTCGGCCGGCTTGGTGAAGAAGAACGGCGGCTCGCGCTCCGGGTCCTTGCCCATTTCCCGGGCATGGGCGGCATAGTTGCGCCCGACGCAGAAGATGCGGCGCACCGGCAGCAGGGCCTCGCTGCCGGCGACAGCCACCGTCGGCACGGGGAGCGGCGGGGAAATATACGACATCGATCGGTCCTTCCTTCAGTCGCGTGTCACGGGAGAGGCGGTCGCCGGCGCGGGGGCGCTTCCGGCCCGCCACAACAGGGCGAGGGCGACAAGGCCCGCGCCGTTGATCCACAGCGTCGCCTCGCCGCCGATCCCCGGCGGCAGCAGCAGGGCAAGGCCGGCGGCGGCGGTGGCGAGCCGGCGGGCCGGGCCGGCCGGTCCGTGCAGCCAGCCGACAAAGGCGGCGGAGATCGCGTAGACGCCGAGCGCTGCGGTGACCACCGCCACCAGACTGTCGAGCGGGTCGCCGATCAGCAGCAGGGCCGGCGAGAACACGAACAGGAACGGGACGATATAGGCGGTCCAGCCGAAGCGCATGGACTCCATGGCGGTCGCCATCGGCGGCGCCTTGGCGATGGAGGCGGCGAAGAAGGCGCCGATGCCCACCGGCGGCGTCACCATCGACATCATGCCGAGATAGAAGATGAACAGATGCGCGGCGATCGGCTCGACGCCGGACTCGATCAGCGACGGGGCGACCAGCACCGCGAGCAGCAGATAGACCCCGACCGTCGGCATGCCCATGCCCAGCACCAGGCAGACGGCGGCGGAAATCAGCAGCAGCAGGAACAGGTTGCCCTGGCCGAGATCGACCAGCGCATAGGTCACGGCGAAACCGAGGCCGGTGACGTTGAGCACGCCGATGATGAAGCCGGCGGCGGCCGAGATCATGATGATGTCGGTGATCGCGACCCCGGTCTCGACCAGGCAGTCCCACAGGTTGCGCAGCCCCATGCGCAGCTTGCCGTAGCCGCAGCTCAGGCCGATGCCGAGGGCGGCCAGCGCCCCCCACAGCGCCGCCGTCTCGGCCCGCTGGTTGAACCAGAACAGCGCCGCGACGATCGCCGCGAAGGGGAGGGCGAACACCCAGCCGCGCGCCAGCACCTGCGCCGCCCTTGGAATCTCCTCGCCCTCGACCGGGCGGATGTCCTGCTTCGCCGCCAGCAGGTCGGCCTGCGCGAACAGCGACACGTAGTAGAGCAGGGCCGGGACGATGGCGGCGACGACGATCTCCGAATAGGGCTTCTGCAGGATGTCGGCCATCAGGAAGGCGACCGCGCCCATCACCGGCGGGGCGATCTGGCCGCCGGTGGAGGCGACCGCCTCGACGGCGGCGGCGGTGGTACGGCGGAAGCCGGACTTGATCATCAGGCGGATGGTGACGACGCCGGTCGCCACGATGTTGGAGACGACGACGCCGGAGATCGAGCCGAACAGGCCGGAGGCGACGATGGAGATCTTGGCGGCGCCGCCCCGGCGGCGGCCCATGGTCGCCATGGCGATGTCGTTGAAGAAGCCGGCGCCGCCCGAATGCAGCAGCACCTGGCCGAAGAACACGAAGGCGATCACCACGGTCGCCGCGACGTTGAGCGTCAGGCCGAGCAGGCCGTTGGGATCGAAGGCGAGATAGACCGCGAGCCGCACCGGCGCCACTTCCCGCGTCTGCAGGATGCCCGGCACCAGATGGCCGAGCAGGCCATAGCCGCAGATCGTCAGCACGACGATCACCAGCACCCAGCCGACGCAGCGGCGCAGCGCCTCCAGCACCAGCGCGAACAGCGCGATGCCGGCCACCAGGGCGTCCCAGGGCAGCATCATCGCCCGCCCGACCAGCGAGGGATAGGCGGCCGCGACATAGAGCGACAGCCCCAGTCCGGCGAGGCCGAGCACCGGGTCGGCGAGGCGCTGCAGCCGGCTCATGTGGCGCCGTCCGATCGCCGTCGGATCGCCGAGAAAGACCAGCGCCAGCGCCAGTCCGAGGACCGCGGCGAGGAACTGCTCCGTATAATAGGAGTAGCCGAGCCGCGAGCCGAGATCGGCCGCCTGGGCAAGGGAAAGCAGCGTCAGCGTGCCGCCGAGCGCCGCCCGCAGCAAGCGCGTCGCGGCGACGCCGCTACGGTCGCCGCCATGGTTGCTGCCGGCGCCTTCCGGTGTCTGGGTGGGTGCCATTGTCTGTCCTGACGAGGTTCGATCGCGCGCGCCGGACGGACGGCAGCTTGCCGCCCGTCCGTCCACGACCTGAGGATCATTCGACCGGCGTCTGCGCGATGCCGCGCTTGGCGAAGAAGGCGACCGCCCCCGGATGGTAGTCGAGCCCCGGATAGGCCTTGTAGGCGCTCGCCAGGTCCAGCGCCCGCAGCGGCGGATAGGCGGTGCCGATCGCCTGCGCCTCGTCGAACAGCACGCCGAGCAGCGCCTCGACCTGCGCGTCGCTGACATGCGCGCCGGCGACCAGGATGTTGTCCCAGGTGACGAAGGCCATCGGCTCGTGCACGCCGACGCGGGGCGGCGCCGGGGTCACTTGCGAGAAGTAGAAGGCCGGGCGCACCGCGCGGATGCGGGCGAGCGTGTCGTCATTGGCCTCGATGGTCAGGAAGCGCACCCCGCCGACCGAGGCGTCGACCTCGGCCACCTTCGGGCCGCCAAGGGCGAAGAAGGCGCTGTCGACCCGGCCCGAGGCCATGTCGTCGGAGCCGCGGATCAGCTCCGGCACCGGCACCTGCCGCACGTCGTCCCAGGTCAGCCCGCCGGCCGCCAGGATCGCCGAGATATGGGAGCGGGCGATCGGAAAGGCGTCCCAGCCGGAGGGCACGCTGCGGCCCTTCAGCTCGGCCACCGCCTTCAGCCCGGAGCTTTCCTTGACATAGAGGCCGACCGGGAACGGGTTGACGCGGGCCAGCACCCGCAGGTTCGGCATCGCCGCCGTGTATTCGCCGCTGCCCTCAACGGCGGAGATCACGTCGTTGACGTCGTTGAGCGAGAATTCCGCCAGTCCCTCGTTCACCGACTGCATCATCTGGGCATTGCCGCCATAGGGCTGCACCACCATGCGCATGCCGGCGCTGGTGCGGGCCTGGCCGGCGATCACCGAGGCCATGGTGTTCCATACCGAGCCCTGCGGCGGCGTCGAGATCGAGGCCACCTGGGCCAGCGCGGTTGCGGCGGTGCCGATCAGCACGGCGGCGGCCAGGGCGCAGTTCGCAAGTCGTTGTCCAATGCGTGTCATGTCTTCCTCCCCTTCAAAAACCTGTCGTTTTCGACCTTGGCGGCCCGCTCCGTCCCTGGTGCGCGAGGCCGCCTCGGTCCTCCCGGCGTGCCGGCCCGGTCACGCCCGCTGCAGCAGCGCCTGGCGGTCGATCTTTCCGGTGCCGGTTTTCGGAAGCTCGTCGATGTAGTCGATGAGGCGCGGATACTTGAACGGCTGCAGCCGCGACTTGACGTAGTCGCGCAGCCGCTCGCTCTGCTCGTCGCCCTGCCGCGAGCCCTCGCGCAGCCGCACGATCGCCCGCAGCGTCATCCGCCGGTCGGGCAGTTCGTGCGCCAGCACGGCGCATTCGTGCACGTCCGGATGCTCGTTCAGGCAGCGCTCCACCTCCAGCGGCCAGACCCACTGGCCGGACACCTTGATCAGGTCGTCGGAGCGGCCCTGGAAGTAATAGTGTCCGTCCCGCTCGACAAAGCGGTCGCCGGTATGGATCCAGCCGCCGCGCATCGTGTCGCGGGTCTTGTCGGGCCGGTTCCAGTAGCAGGGCGCGGAGGAATGGCCGCGCACCAGCATCACGCCTTCCTCGCCCGGTTGCGCCGGCCGTCCGTCCGCCGTCTCCAGCCGGATCTCGTAGCCGGGCACGCGCCGGCCGGCCGCGCCGATCCGGTGGTCGTCCAGCGCGTTGGACAGGTAGATGTGCAGCAGTTCGGTGGAGCCGAGCCCCTCCGTCGGGCCGTGGCCGGTGCGCGCCTTCCAGGCGTCATAGACCTCCTGCGACAGGATTTCGGCCGCCGACATCGACTGGCGCAGCGATGACAGGTCCCGCGCCGCCAGCGACGGCGCCCGCGCCAGCGCGGTGTAGAGCGTCGGCAGGCCGAACAGCACGCTCGGCCGCCATCTCTCGATCAGCGCCAGCACGTCGTCCGGGCGCGGCTGGCCCGGCATCAGCAGCGTCGTCGCGCCGACCGAGAAGGGAAAGGTGAGGGCATTGCCGAAGCCATAGGCGAAATAGATCTTCGGCACCGAGAAGCAGATGTCGTCCGGCGACAGCTTCAGCACATGGCTGCCGAACGAGGCCTGCGTATAGGCCATGTCGTGATGCAGATGCACGACGCCCTTCGGCCGGCCGGTCGAGCCGGACGAATACATCCAGAAGGCCATGTCGTCCGGGCCGGTATCGGCGCAGGCAAGCTCCGTGGCCTGTCCGGCGAGGAAGGTCTCCGCCGCCATCTGCCGGTCGCCGCCCGCCGATCCCGTGGCTGGTTCTGGGGCCGGGCCGTTGACCAGGATCACCCGCTCCAGCGCGCTGCCGGCCAGCGTGTCGCCGGCGAACCGGTCGGCAAGCGCCGCCTCGCACAGCGCCAGCCGTGCGCCGGTGTCCTTCAGGAAGAAGTTCAGCACCTCCGGCGTCGTCTGGATGTTCAGCAGCACCGGCACCAGCCCGGCGCGCACCGCGCCGAAGAAGGCGGCCGGGTAGGCCGGCGTGTCGTCCAGGAAGAACGGGATGCGCTCGCCGCGCCGCAGCCCGGCGGCAAGGAAGGCATTGCCCCAGCGCGCCGCTTCGCCGACCAGGTCCCGATAGGTCAGCGTGCCGGCGGGGCCGGTCACCGCCACCTTGTCCGGGTTGCGGGCGAGATTGTCCCACAGGATCGCCGAACAATTGGCGTGGTTGGCCTTGTCGAAGCCGATCTCGGCCGCTCCCGGCGTGTCGTCGCCGACCGGATCGACGATGGCCGGCGCCGGCGCATTGGCCTTGGCGGCCTCGTAGCGAGCCATGAATTGCGGGGCGATGGAGCGCAGCCGGTCCATGTCGACCCGGCCCGAGCGGGTCATGTAGTCGAAGGCGAAGTCGAGCGGCGGCAGGTCCATCTTCGCCGCGAAGCTCTCGTACCAGCCGGCCGAGGTGTTGGCGGCGTCGACGATCTTGCGGGCGATCGGCTGGCGGTCGCGCTGATAGGCGGCCAGCGCCGCGTCGACATCGTCCTGCGCGGCGAGCGCGCGCACCAGGGCGATGGCGTCCTCCATGGCAAGGCGGGTGCCCGAGCCGATGGAGAAATGCGCCGTGTGGACCGCGTCGCCGAGCAGCACGTGGCGCCCGGCCACCCAGTTGCGGCACCACAGCCGGGGAAACTGCCGCCACATCGAGCGGTTGGTGATCAGCGGCGCCCCCTCCAGCACCTCGGCGAAGATCTCGCCGCAGACCCGGGCGCTCTCCTCCTCGTCCATCTCGGCGAAGCCATGGGCGCGGAAGGTCGCCGCGTCGCATTCGACGATGAAGGTGCTGCGGTCGGGCGCGAACCGGTAGTGATGGGCGTTGAGCGAGCCCTTGGCGCTGCGCACGAAGCTCTGCGTCAGCGTGTCGAAGGGGCGCGGCGTGCCGAACCAGGCGAAGTGATTGTCGAAATGCTCGAGCCTCGGCTCGAAGGCGTCGGCCAGGCTGGCGCGAACCAGCGAGTTCAGCCCGTCCGCGCCGACGATCAGGTCCGCGTCCAGCTCGTCCAGCGCGTCGACGCGGTAGGAGTAGCGCATCTCGACGCCGAGCGAGGCGGCATGCCGGCGCAGGATCTCGATCAGTTCCAGCCGGCCGATGGCCGAGAAGCCGACCCCGTCGAGCAGCACCTGCCCGCCCGGCAGGTTCAGCGTCATGTTGCGCCACCGCTCCATATGCGGCGTGACCAGGTCGTGAATGTCCGGATCGTCCGCCTTCAGGAAGTCCAGCGCCTGGTCGGAAAACACCACTCCGAACCCGAATGTCGCCCCTTCCGGGTTCTGTTCGCTGACCCGCACCCGCACATGCGGCAGCAGGCGGCGAAACAGGATCGCCGTGTACAGCCCGGCCGGGCCGCCGCCCAGCACCTCGACCTTGGAAAGCCCGCGCATGCTCCTCCCTTTCCCTCTCGACAAGCGTGGGAGGGGAAGATACAAACAATTCCACAATATGCAACATCTTTCATATGGTGGAATTATGAGCCGGCCAGCCCACAGTTTCTCGACCCGCGCCAGCTTCGGCGACTGCGATCCGGCGGGGATCGCCTTCTATCCGAACATTCTCGGCTGGCTGGACCGGACCTTTCACGACTGGCTCTGGGAGTTCGGCGGCCATGCCGCCCTGTGCGCGCGGCTCGGCGCGCGCGGCATCGGCGTCATGGAGGTTTCGGCCCGCTTCCTGGCGCCGATCCGCGAGGGCGACCGGCTGACTGTCGAACTGGCGGTGGAGGAGTGGAAGGAGCGGGCGGTGCGGCTCGCCTATCGGATCGGCTCGGGGGACCGGCTGGTGGCGCTCGGCCACGAGACCAGGGGACTGTTCGCGCAAGGCCCGGACGGTATGATGGCGGCGCGACTCGATGCGCTGCGCGATGTGCTGGAAGACCATGAAAAACAGGCAGGATGAGACGGAAGAGGGCGAGCCCTCCGGCGGCATACAGTCGCTCGACGCGGCGCTGCGGCTGCTCCGGGTGATGACCGGCTACAGCCGCCCCATGGCCCTGTCGGAGATCGCCCGCGATTGCGGCATGCCGCTCAGCAAGGCGCATCGCTACCTTGCCTCGTTCCTGCATGCCGGTCTGGTCGAGCAGGCCGGCCGCTCCGGCAAATACGATCTCGGCGCCGGCGCCGTGCGTCTCGGCCTTGCCGCCCTGGCCCGGCACGACTTCGTCAACCGCACGGCGGAGGAGCTGCCGGACCTGTGCGGCGAGACCGGCCTCACCGGTCTGCTGTCGGTCTGGGGCAACCAGGGCGCCACGGTCATCCGCTGGGAGCGCACGGCCTCGCCGGTGATAACCTCGATGGGGCTCGGCACGACGCTGCCGCTGCTCAACTCGGCGACCGGTCGCGCCTTCCTCGCCTGGGCGCCGCAGGGCGCGATCCAGCAGGCGCTGGAGGTCGAGTTGCAGCACGCGCGCCACAACCCGAACCTCATCTCCGACCTGACCGCCACAACCGACGGCGTCGCCGATCTGCGCCAGGCGACCCGCGCCGCCGGTTATGCCACCGTCGACGGCCGGTTTATCCCCGGTCTCGTCGCCATTGCCGCGCCGATCCTCGACTGGCAGGGCGAGGCGCAGGCGGTCGTGACCCTGATCGGCACCGATCCGGCCGCGACCCGGCCGGGCTCCGATCCGGTCGCGCGGCTGCGCGCCTTCGCGCAGCGCCTGTCGCTGACGTGACCTGATTAGACGTTACGTAACGTCATCTGAGCCGTCCCGGCCGACGCGCGGCCGATCCGCTCCGGCGCCTTGCGGGCGGATTCGGGAGGCTTGCCGCCTTTGCCGATTTCGAGACGAGATTCCCAATTTCGCGCGATATTGAGACGGAATTTTGCAAAATCCGTCTCAATTTTCGAGACGGCCGTCGCGCCGGTTTTTCGCCTCAGCCGGTGCTGCCGCGCAGCGCCTTGTAGACCCGGCTGGTCGGGCGGATGCCCATCTCGCGCGCGATGAAGGCGACCGCGTCGAGCAGCGGTTCCATCGAAATTTCGCAGTCGTAACAATCACCTAAGAGCAGATAGAGCACGTCCTCGGTGGCGACGTTGCCGGCCGCGCCCGGCGCGAAGGGGCAGCCGCCGAGCCCGCCGGCCGCCGCATCGACGGTGCGAATTCCGAGCCGCAGCGCCTCGGCGACATTGGCGATGCCCATCCCGTAGGTGTCGTGAAAATGCGCGGCAAGCTCTGCGACCGGAACGTGTCCGGCGACCGCCTCGACGACCGCCGCGATGCGCGCCGGCGTTGCTTTTCCGAGCGTTTCGCCCAGCGAAATCTCGCCGCAGCCCATGTCGCGAAGCGCCCGCGACACCTCCGCGACCGCCGCCGGCGCGACCCGCCCGGCATAGGGACAATCGGTGATCGTCGACACGTAGCCGCGCACGAAGATCTTGTAATCTCTCGCTTTTTCAACGAGCGGCCGGAAGCGGGCGAGCGACTCGGTGACGGTACAACCGATGTTCTTTTCGGCGAACGCATCGCTCGCGGCGGTGAAAACGGCGACCGCGCGGGCGCCGTGCTCGATGGCCTGGTCGAGGCCGCGCTCGTTGGCGACCAGCACCATGTCGCCGTCCCGCTGGCGCGAGCCCGTCGCGGTCATCACCTCGGCGGTATCGGCCATCCGCGGAACGGCTTTCGGCGAGACGAACGAGCCGACCTCGATCCGCCTTATCCCCGCCCGCCGCAGGTGCTCGACAAGGCCGATGCGCGCCGCCGTCGCGATCGGTTCCTTGCGCGCCTGCAGCCCGTCGCGCGGGCCGACTTCGACGATGGTGACGCGCTCGCTCATCCGGCCCGGCCTATTTTCCGGCGCGCAAGGCGGCGAGGATTTCCTCGGCGATATCCTGGCGAACCTTGCCGCGCGCCTTGAGTTCGCGCGCCACCTGGTCGATTTCATCCCCGACCGCGCCGACCAGCAGGGCGACGTTCTGGGCATGCAGCGCCATGTGGCCCTTCTGGATGCCGGTGGTCGCCAGCGCCCGCATCGCCGCGAAGTTCTGGGCAAGGCCGATGGCGACGATGATCCGGGCCAGTTGGTCGGCGCTATCCACGCCGAGCAGCTTGAGGCAGGCCTGCGCGGTCGGGTGAATCTTGGTGGCGCCGCCGATCAGGCCGACGGCCATCGGCATCTCCAGGATGCCGACCAGATTGCCGTCCGCGTCCTCCTCCCAGCGCGACATCGAGCCATAGTGGCCCTTGCGCGCGGCGAAGGCGTGGGCGCCGGCCTCGATGGCGCGGGTATCGTTGCCGGTGGCCAGCACTACCGCACTGACACCATTCATGATTCCCTTGTTGTGGGTGGCGGCGCGATAGGGGTCGGCATCGGCGAAATGATAGGCCGAGATCATGTCGTCGCGGACCTCGTCGCCGCCGATCTCCTCCAGCGGCCACACCGCGCGGGCCCGCACCACGCGGCGGTCGGCGAGATTGGTCAGGATCCGCAGCAGGCTGCGGGCGCCGGTCCATTCCACCAGCCGCGGCGCCAGCGCCTCGGCCATGCTGTTGACCGCGTTGGCGCCCATCGCGTCGCGCGTGTCGACGATGATATGGACGATGGTCATCGGCCCTTCGGCCGTCTCGATCACCCGCACCTCGATGTCGCGGAAACCGCCGCCGAGCTTGACCAGAAGCGGGTCGGTCTCGTCGCAGATCGCGCGAATTTCCTCAATGCGTTCATAGACTTTGAGGCGCACCTGCTCCGGATCGCTGGCGCCGAGCAACTGGATCTGTGCCGCCATCACCGGCCCCGATGAGGAGGTGAAGAAGCCGCCCGTCGGCCGGCAGCGCTTGGCCGCGTTGCAGACCGCGGCGATGACGGAGGACTCCTCCGTCGCCATCGGCACCAGGACCTCGCGGCCGTCGACGATCATGTTGGTGGCGACGCCGATCGGAATGGCGATGCTGGAAATCGCGTTCTCGACCAGCCGGTCGGCCAGCTCGATCCGGCCTTCCGCGGCAGCCGCGAAATTGGCG
This sequence comes from Stappia sp. P2PMeth1, assembly GCF_900185735.1. NCBI lineage: Bacteria > Pseudomonadati > Pseudomonadota > Alphaproteobacteria > Hyphomicrobiales > Stappiaceae > Stappia > Stappia sp. P2PMeth1. The sequence continues at coordinate 168,126 of NZ_FYAW01000035.1, forward strand.
ATCGCCTCGTTGCCAAGGCCGGCCTTGGCGGCCACCGCCTGAAGGCGCTCGGCCGGCGTCATCTTGTGGAGACCTTCGATACGGGAAGATCGCGCGTCGCTCATGGTCAGTCCTGTCCTGGGTAAGGTCTTACTGGATCATGGATTTCGGCAGCCACAGCACCAGTTCGGGGAACATGGCGCAGATCAGGATGCCGAGGGCCTGGAGAAGCATGAAAGGGATGATGGCGCGGTAGACCGTGCCCATGCCGATGCCGGCGGGCAGCACCCCCTTCATGTAGAAAAGCGTGTAGCCGAAGGGCGGCGAGATATAGGCCATCTGCGCCGACACGAGGAACAGGATGCCGAACCACAGCCGGTCGAAGCCAAGGAAGTCGATGACCGGCAGGAACACCGGCACGCACAGCAGGATGATGCCGATCTCGTCCAGGAACATGCCCAGAAAGAACAGGATCGCCAGCATCACAGCCAGCACCAGCCAGCGGTTCGTATCGAGGTCCTGGATGAAGCCGAGCAGGAAGTCGGCCCCGCCCGTGCCGGTGAAGATCGCCACGAAGGCGCGCGCGCCGATGGTGATCCACAGGATCATCGTCGTCACCTTGACCACGTCGAGCGCGACGCCGGTGATCAGCTCGCCGTTGAAGCGGCGCTCGAGCAGCGCCGAGACGAAGGCGAGCGCGACGCCGACGGCCGCCGCCTCGGTCGGGGTGGCGATGCCCATGTAGATCGTGCCGAGCACGCCGACGATGATCAGCATCGGCAGGATCAGCGACTTCAGCGCCCCGAGCCGCATGGCCCAGGTGATCTCGTCGTCGTCCGTCGGGCGCGGGGCGATCGACGGGTTCAGCGCCGAACGCAGCACGATATAGCCGATATAGAGCGAGGCGAGCAGCAGTCCCGGCACCACGCCGGCAATGAACATCTGGCCGATGGAGGCCTGCGCCGTCACCGCGTAGACGATGGTGATCACCGATGGCGGAATGAGAATGCCGAGCGTGCCCCCGGCGCAGATCGTGCCGATGGCCAGTTCCGGCTGGTAGCCGCGCCTCAGCATCGATGGCAGCGCCAGCATGCCCATGGCCGCGACGGCGGCGCCGACGATGCCGGTCATGGCGGCGATGATCGTGCAGATCGCCACGGTGCCGACGGCAAGGCCGCCCGGCAGGCGCCGCGACCAGATCTCCATCGCGTTGTAAAGGCTTTCGATCACGCCGGAGCGCTGCAGCACGCTGGCCATCATCACATAGAGCGGGATCGCCAGCAGCGATTCCGAGCGCATCGTGTCGTAGAGGTTCAGCACGGTGACGGTCAGCGCCGCCGGCCCCCACAGGACGACGGTGAAGAACAGCGCCAGCGAGCCGAGAACGAAGGCGAGGGGCAGGCCGGTGAGCAGCAGGCCGACAAGACCGCTGAACATCACCAGGAGAACGAGTTCGGAACTCACGGGCGGGCCTCCTTGGCGGCGGCCGCTGGCGGCGTGCGCAGTGCCATGCCAGCTTCGACGAGCGCCTGGGCGAAAAGCATCAGGAAGGCGAAGGGAACGATGAATTTGACCCACCAGATCGGCGGGTTCCAGGCGGAGAAACTGGTCTCGCCGAACTGGAAGGCATTGACCGCGAGCGGCCAGCTCACCCAGCCGAACACGGCAGCGAAGATGGCGATCACCAGAAAGCTGAATATTTCCAGCGCCTTGCGCGTGCGGCCCGAGCTGCGTTCGCTAAAGATGTCGACAGCGACATGCCCGCGCAGATGCAGCAGATAGGGGCCGGCCAGCATGAAATGCGGACCGAACAGGAGCGTGCTCGCCTCCATCGCCCAGACGGTTGGCGCCTGGAAGGCATAGCGGGCGACGACCTCGTAGAGCAGCATCGGCACCACGGCGAAGATCGCAAGGGCGGCAATGCCGAAGAGGATCCGGTTGAGGCCGGTGACGAAATTGAAAACTGGGGTCATGAAGAAAGCCTGCTGTCGGTGACCGTCTGCTGTGGGTCAGGCAGGACGCAGCAAAACGGCGGGCGACGCAAGCGCGCCGCCCGCCGGGGAGGAAGGGCTCAGAGAAGCCCGAGCGACTGCATGAAGGCGGTCTGGCTCTCGACGATCCGGGTGGCGAGCGCGTCGCCCTTGGTTGCCGTGGTCCAGGAGGCGACCGCCTTGACGCGCGCCTCGGCGATGTCGGCCGGATCGAGATGGATCACCTCGACGCCCTGCGCGCGATACTTGTCGAGCACGAGCGTGTCCTGCACCAGGATGCGCTGGCGCAGCGAGCCGGAAATCTCGCGCGCGGCAACCGCCAGCGCCGCCTTGAAGGAGGCCGGCAGGGCCTCAAAGGCGGCCGTGTTGGCGACATAGCTGGTGGCGGTGGTCGGCTGATGCACGCCCGGCAGGATGATGAACTTCGCCACCTCGCCGAGACCGGCCTCGAAATTGGCGGTCAGGTCGCCGCGGTCGGCGAAGTCGATCAGGCCCTTTTCCAGGCCGGAATAGACGTCGGCGGTCGCCATCGGCGAGACGGCGACGCCGAGATCGCCCATCACCGCGGAAGCGAGGCCGACGAAGCGGCCCTTCTTGCCGGCCATCTCGGCAATGCTCTCGATCTTGACGGTCGAGTGCATCGGCTCCTCGCCGTAGACGGTCGGGGCGATGTAGGAGAGGCCGGCCTTGCCATAGGCCTCGCGCGCCATCTCGAGGCCGCCGAGCTCGTAGAACCAGGCCTCGTACTGGTCGGCTTCCGGGAAACCGAAGGGAATCGTCGAGGTGAAGGCGAAGGCCGGGATCTTGCCTGCCTCATAGCCGTCGAAGGTCTTCATCATCTGGAAGGCGCCGCTGCGCACGGCATCGAAGGCCTGCGCCGCCGGCACGAGCTGTCCGGCGGAGAACAGCTTGATGTCGAACTTGCCGTCGGTCAGTTCCGCGACACGGGCGACGAAGGCCTTCTCGAACTCGAACGGCGTCGTGCCACCGTCCCACAGCGCCTGCATGCGCCACTCGACGGCCTCCTGCGCGCGGGCGACCGCAGGCATGGCAAGCACACCGCCGCCGATGGCGGAAGCGGCGAGAAAACGGCGTCTGGAAACATCCTTCATGTGCATCCTCCCGGATAGTCGGTTTGTTATGTCCGCGAACTGTCCTAAGAATGACTGGGACAATCAAGGGACAGTTCCTGTCAAATTTGCGATGACTGTCCCAGTTCCATCATTGGGACAGTGAGCGGGAAACGAGGCATGCCAAGGCGTTCCAGGGCGGATACGATCGTCAGCCATGTCAGCGGGTTGCTGTCCGCCGGCGCCTACAAGGCGGGCGAGCGGCTGCCCTCCGTGCGCCAGGCGGCGCGCGAACACGGCGTTTCCAAGAACACCATGGCCGAGGCCTATGACCGGCTGGTGGCGCGCGGGTTGCTGGAAGCGCGCGCGGGCTCGGGATACTACGTCGCCCAGTTCCAGCCGCCCCGTTCCGTGCCGCCGGCGCCGCATGTGGCGGCCGCCGTCGACGTGGTTTCCCTGCTGCGCGAACAGCTCGACCAGCATTACGAGGTGCGCCCCGGCGACGGCCGTCCGCCGCCCTTCTGGATGGAGGGCTCCGAGCTCAAGCGTTATTTCTCGGTGTTCAAGACGGCAGGCCCGTCCTCCGTCGATTTCGGCTATGGCAGTTCCTGGGGCTATGCGCCGCTGCGCCAGCGGCTGCGGGTGCTGCTGATGGAGCGGGCGATCGCGGTGCAGCCGGACGGGCTGCTGCTGACCCACGGGGTCAATCACGGCTTCGACCTGATCATCCGGCACCTGATCGAGCCCGGCGACACGGTGTTTGTCGACGATCCCGGCTACTATCCGCTGTTCGGCAAGCTGACGCTGGCCAAGGCGAGAATGGTCGGCATCCGCCGCGCCCAGGATGGGCCGGATCTGGAAGACCTTGCCGCCAAACTCGCCATCCACCGGCCGAAGATCTTCTTCACCCAGTCGCTCGCCCACAATCCGACCGGCGGCTCGCTGTCGCCGGCGGTGGCCTTCGGGCTGATGCGGCTCGCCGAGCGTTGGGGTTTCCTGCTGGTGGAGAACGACGTGCTCGGCGACATCCTGCCGGCGACGCTGCCGCGCCTTGCCGCGCTCGACCAGCTCAACCGGGTGCTGTATGTCGGCACCTTCTCCAAGACCCTGTCGGCGAGCCTGCGCTGCGGCTTCGTCGCCGGGCACCCGTCGATCATCGCCTCGCTCGGCAATCTCAAGATGCTGACGAGCGTGGCGACGGCCGACTATGTCGAGCGATTCGTCTTCAAGCTGATCCAGGACGGCCACTACCTGCGCCATCTGCGGCGACTGCGGACGCGCGTCGAGGAGGCGCACAAGGCCTCGCTGGCGCAACTGGAGGCGCTGGGGCTGACGGTGCGCGCCAGCGTGACGCCGGGCTTCTACCTGTGGACGGAGTTTCCCGAAGGCATCGACGAGATGGAGCTGTGCCGCAAGGCGGCGGAACGCAGCATCTTCCTGGCGCCGGGCAGCGTGTTCACGCCGGATCGTACGGCGGCTGAGCGGGCAGGGCGCGGCCGCGCGGCGATCCGCGTCAACGTCGCCTATGGCACCAATCCGCGCTTCATCGACTTCCTGCGCGACATCATGGAGGGCTGACCTCAGGGGTCAGGCCGTCTCCAGCAGCTTGGCGAGGCGCCGCAGGTTGCCGCCGAAGGGCGACAGCACTGCGCTGATGCGCGATCGCGAGGCCTCGCCGAGATCCTGCCGAATGATCGCCGCGAGGCTGCCTGTGGCGCTGAGATCGATGTAATGGGCGCCGCCCTGCGCCTCGATCGCCGCCACTGTTGCGCCAAGGCGCATCGGCTCGCGGACGATCCGCCAGGCGAGATCCGCAACGCCGGGCTGCACCGGCGCACTGAGGCAGGCCGACCAGACCGGCCAGAACGGGCTTTCCAGCCGCTCGCTCGCCGCATCGGCGACAACGCCCGTGCGCGCCGGCTCGATCCAGCGCGAGTGAAAGGCGAAGGGCACCGGCAGCCGCTGGAACGGCGCGTCGAGCCGGGTGAGGATCGCCTCGACCTCCGCGGCATTCTCGCCCGGCATCGCCAGGACATGGTGGCGTTCGGCGTTGATGCCGGCAAGCTCGCTCAAGGTGCCGAGCCGTGGCTCGCTCTCGCGCAGGGACGGCGGGCCGAGCACGGCGATCAGCGCGCCGGGCGCGCAGCTTTCCAGGAACAGGCGCGGCTGGCGCGCGACGGCGGCAAGGGCCGTTTCGAACGGCACCATCCCGGCAACGCTCATCGCGGCGAACTCGCCGAGGCTGACGCCGAGCAGCATGTCGGGGCGGATCCCCTTGTGCTGTAGCAGCTTGGCCATGGCGAACTGGGTCATGAAGATCGCCGGATGGGTGTGCTCCAGCCGGTCGAAGGGCTCGCTGGCGCGCCGTCCGCTTGCATGGATCTCGGCGAGCGGCGAGACGCCGTGCCTGTCGCGCACGATGGCATCGCCAATGTCCATCCATTGCCTGAACACCGGTTCTTCGGCAAGAAGGTCGGCGGCCATGTGGTAATACTGCGAGCCCTGGCCGGCGAAGCAGAAGACGAGCGGCAGGGACTTGGGAGCAGGCGGCATGCAGGAATCCTGGCAGGGCAGCGCGAAGCAGGAGCAGCCTATCTCGCACGGCTCGCCCTTTCGCGACAAGCTCGAGGCGGGCGTCGATCACGTCACCGTCTGGTGGCTGGACCTGAAGAGCATCCGCGAGGACGACTGGGGCCTGCTGGAAAGCCTGCTGGAAGACAGCGAGTTGGAGCGCTCCACCCGCTTCCACTTCGACCGCGACCGGGACGTCTATATCGCCGCCCATGCGCTGACGCGCGGCCTCCTGACCTGGTGGACCGGCCTGCCGGCCCGCGACTGGCGCTTCACCGCCGGCGATCACGGCAAGCCGGAGGTGACGCCGCCCGCCGGCCTGCCGCGCCTGCGAGTGAACCTCTCCCACACGCGTGACCTGGCGGCCGTGGCGCTCACGGTCGACAACGATGTCGGCGTCGATGTCGAATGGCTGGAGCGGGTCAACGACGTCGACCAGCTTGCCAAACGCGTCTTTGCCGCCGACGAGCGCGCCTTGCTGGCCGCAACGCCGAGCGACCGCAAGACCGAGATCTTCCTCACTTTCTGGACGCTGAAGGAGGCCTATGTGAAGGCCATCGGCAAGGGTCTGTCGCAGCCGCTCGATGCTTTCGCCTTCACCCTGGAGCCGCCGCTGATCCGCTTCGACAACATCGCGGCGGACGATGCGGCGCTCTGGCGCTTCCGCCACCTGAAGCCGACCGACCGCCACAAGCTGGCGGTCGGCGTGCGCCATCCGCATCCCGAGCGCCTGTCGATGGAGATCGGCGAAGCGCCGCTCGACTACTTGCGGAACCTCGGCGCGGCGAGCTCGTCCTCCGGCTGATCGGGGCCGGGCAGCACCTCGCGGATATAGGCGGCCATGCCGCGCGCCTGGTCCCACTGGCGCGGATAGCCGAGCGAGACCTCCTCGAAGCGCGTGCCGTCGCGCCAGTCGGTGCGCCGCACATGCAGATGGCCGGAGACCACGGCGCGGGCGTTGAACCGCCGGTGCCAGTCGAAGGTTGCGCGCGTGCCGCACCAGGGGGTGAAGCGCGGCGCCCGCGGAATGTGGATCAGGTCCTCGCGCAGCGGAAAGTGGTTGATCAGCACCGTCGCCATGTCGGCGGGCAGGGCGGCCAGCCGCGCCTCCGTGTGCCGCAGGCGCTCGGCGCACCAGGCCTCGCGCGAAGCGAAGGGCGAGGGATTGAGGAACATCTCGTCGGCGCAGACCGAGCCCGTCTCCCGCGCCCAGCCGACGACGCCGTCGCGGCTGACATGGGCCGGGCGGAAACTGTAGTCGTAGAGCAGGAACAGCGGCGCGATGGTGCAGGGGCCGCCGTCGCCGGTCCAGATCTGGTAGGGGTCCTCTGGCGTGACGACGCCGTGCGCGCGGGCGGTGGCGACAAGGCGGCGGTAGCGCTCCTCTCCCACCAGAGTCGGCAGGCCGGCCTCCTCGGGGATCGCCCACAGGTCGTGGTTCCCCGGCACCCAGAACACCCGCGCGAAGCGCTTCGTCAGTTCGGTGAAGGCAAGCCGCATGTGGTCGAACCGCTCGCCGACATCGCCGGCGAGAATCAGCCAGTCGTCGCGATAGTCCGGCAGCGCCAGCAGCGCGTCGCGGTTGGCCGGGCTGGCGAGATGCAGGTCGCTGATGGCGCGCAGTTTCATGAGGAGCCTTGGCGGGAACCATGTCCGGGATCGTTCCTTGACCCCTGTTTTCACATGGGGAACACTCGCTGCCGACGTCAACCCTCAAGGGGCGTCGCGATTCTTCCCGACCCGGATGGACGGCCCCGTGACCTTGAAGAAAGCCCTGCTGCCCGACGGCCGGGAAATCGCCTGCATCAACCCTTACGAGGTTGATTTCGCGGTGCACGAGATCTTTTCGCAGGACCTTGCAGCCCATGGCCTGACATTGCAGCCGGACGGGGCGGTCTTCGATGTCGGCGCGAATATCGGCCTGTTCTCGCTGCATCTGCGCCAGCAGGCGCCGTCCGCACGCATCTTCGCCTTCGAGCCGGTGCCACAGGTCTTCGCCGCGCTGGAGCGCAATATGGCGCTGATTCAGCCGCAGGCCGTTGCCGTGCCGCTGGGACTTGGCGCCGAGGCCGGCGAGGTGGAGTTCGACTACTTCCCCGGCGTCGCGGCGCTGTCGACGGCGCATCACGAGGTCGGCGCGCGGATGGCCGGCGGCATCCGCGATCTTCTCAGGGGAAGCGCCGGCGAGGCGGTGCGCGCGGTGATCGAGCGGACCGGCGCGGGCGAACTGGCGCAGGAGGACGGCTTTCTCGACGACCTGCTCCGGGTGGAGCGGGTGCGGGCCCGCATCGACACGCTGTCGTCGCAGATGGCCGCCTACGATGTCGAGACGATCGACCTTCTGAAGATCGACACGGAAGGGGCCGAGGAGGAGGTGCTTGCCGGCATCACCGAGGCCGACTGGCCGCGCATCCGCCAATTGATGGTCGAGGTGCATCTGGGCCGGCCGAAGCTGGAGGAGATCGCCTCCGGGCTGACGGCGCGCGGTTACCGGGTGACGACCGACACGCATCCGCTCGCCGAGGGCGGGGCGGCGGTTTTTCATCTCTACGCGGCACGATAGGGGACGGGCACATGAGCGAGCGCGGCGCGGAAACGCAGGGCGAGCGGATCGACTGGTGGGGCATCCTCACCGACCGGGCCTTCCTGGAGAACCCTTACAGCGAGTTGAAGCGGCTGCAGGCGCTCGGCCCCGTCCATCTCGACGAGGCCTCCGGCGTCTATTTCGTGCTCGGGCACCGGGCCTTCCTGAAGGTCGCGAAGTCCTCGGAACTCGGCCGCGACACCCGCTACTGGAAGAACGGCTGGACCGCGCCGGACTACCGGGTGCACGACCCGGTCGGCTACCGGCTGTTCAGCGAGTTCCAGCCGCAGATGATCAATTGCGACGGCGCCGAGCACGCCCGCATGCGCAAGGTCTACGAACCCGCCTTCCGCTCGCAGGCCGTGCGCGACGTCGGGGAGCTTGTGGAGGCCGAGGCGGCGCAGCTTCTGGAGGCAATGCCGCGCGAGGGGACCGTCGACATCATCGAGTCCTTCGCAGGTCCCCTGCCGCTGCGGGTCCTGTGCAAGCTCTTCGACATTCCGCAGAGCCTCGACGAGACGGTCGCGCGCTGGAGCGCCTCGCTGATCCGCATCGGCGACATCCTGATGACGCCGGACCAGAAGAGCGAAGCGCTGGAGGCGCTGACCGAGTTCAAGGCCTTCCTGCGCGAGCACATCGCCGCCCGCCGCGCCCGGCCGGGCGACAGTCTGATGGACCTTGCGATTCGCGCCCAGGACGACGGCACGCTCGACGAGGAGGAGACGCTGACCAATCTCGTCTCCATGCTGGTCGCGGGCCACGAGACCACGGTGACGCTGATCGGCAACGGCCTGCTGCTGCTGCTCCGCCATCCCGGCGAGATGGCGCGGCTGCGTGCCGACCGCAGCCTGCTGCGCACCGCCATCGAGGAGTTCCTGCGCATGGAGCCGGGCGGCAACATGATCCTGCGGGTGGCCCGCGAGGACGTCGAGGTCGAAGGCACGCTGATCCCGGCCGGCGCCCCGGTGCTCGGCCTCATCGGTGCGATCAACCGCGATCCGGCCCGCTTCGAGCGCGCCGACGAGGTCGATATCGGCCGCCCCGCCAATGCCCAGCTCACCTTCGGATCCGGCCCGCATGTGTGCATCGGCGCTCCGCTGGCGCGGCTGGAGGCGCAGATCGCCTTTTCCGCCCTGCTTGACCGCTACGGCTCCATCGAACTGGCGGGCGAGCCCGAATGGCGGCTCGACCGGCTCAACGCCCGCGGGCTGGGCCGGCTGCCGGTCCGCGTTGGAGGTGCCGCATGACCCGTGCCGTCGGCATCGAGGCCCGCGCCGCCGGCATCGAGGCGATGAACGTCTATGGCGGCATGGCCTGTCTCGACGTCAAAGAATTGTGCCTGCATCGCGGCCTCGACATGCCCCGCTTCGAGAACCTGCTGATGCAGGAAAAGACGGTGGCGCTTCCTTACGAGGACCCGGTCACCTTCGCGGTCAATGCGGCCCGGCCGCTGATCGATGCGCTGGCGCCGGAGGAGCGCGCCCGCATCGAGATGGTGGTGACCTGCACCGAGTCCGGCATCGACTTCGGCAAGTCGCTCAGCACCTATGTGCATGCGCATCTGGACCTGCCGTCCAACTGCCGGCTCTTCGAGATCAAGCAGGCCTGCTATTCCGGGACCGCCGGCTTGCAGATGGCGGTGAATTTCGTGCTGGCGCAGACCTCGCCCGGCGCCAAGGCCCTGGTGGTGGCGACCGACATTTCCCGCTTCGCGCTCGCCGATGCTGGCGCTATCGAGGAATGGGCCTATTCGGAGCCAAGTTCCGGTGCCGGCGCGGTGGCGATGCTGGTCTCCGACACGCCGCATGTCCTGCGCATCGATCCGGGCGCCTATGGCAACCATGGCTTCGAGGTGATGGACACCTGCCGTCCGGGTCCCGATACCGAGGCGGGCGACGCGGACCTGTCGCTGATGGCCTATCTCGATTGCTGCGAGGGCGCGTTCCGCGACTACAGTCGCCGGGTGGAAAACGCGGACTTTCGCGACAGCTTCGGCCAACTGTGTTTCCACACGCCGTTCGGCGGCATGGTCAAGGGCGCCCACCGGCACCTGATGCGCCGGCTCTACAAGGCGCCGCCCAAGGAGATCGAGGCCGACTTTCAGGCGCGCCTGGCGCCGAGCCTCGCCTTCGGCAAGCGGGTCGGCAACACCGCCGGCGGCTCGGTCTTCGTGGCGCTGGCCGGCATGCTGGAGACGGCCACGATTGATGCGCCGATGCGGGTCGGCCTGTTCTCCTACGGCTCGGGCTGCTGCTCGGAATTCTACAGCGGCGTGGTGACGCCGGAGAGCCAGGCGCTGCTGCGCGCGATGCGGATTCCGGCCGCGCTGGACCGCCGCCATCGCCTCACCATCGCGGACTACGAGACCCTGCTGCGCGGCGAGAGCGTCGTGCGCTTCGGCACGAAGGACGCGGAACTGAACCACCAGATCGTGCCGGATGCCTGGCCGGTTGATGCGGCCGGCGACCGGCTTGTGCTGGATGCGGTCGTCGGCTACCACCGCAAGTATATCTGGATCTGAGCCGGGCTGCCGCGACGGAGCCGGAAAAGGGGGCGTGTTGGACAGCGACCGGATTGCCGAGATCATCATTGCCGAGATCCGCAGCACCGTGCCGGAGCTGGAGGCGCAGCCGATCACCCGCGCCGATTCCATGGCCGATCTCGGGGTCGATTCCATCGAGCGCAGCGAGGTCATCCTGGCAACGCTGGAGGTCCTCGGCCTGAAAGTGCCGATGGTCCAGTTGCACGGCCCCCGCAACATCGGCGAACTGGCCGATCTGCTGCATGCCAAGTCCAAGGCCTGACGTCCATCCGCCCGTCGTCACCGGCATCGGGGTCGGCAGCGGCCTCGGCCATGGCAAGGACGCGTTCCGGCAGGGATTGTTCGAGGGGCGGAGCGTCTTCGCGCCGCTTGCCCGTCCCGGCCGGCAACGCGGCGACGGCAGCCCGCCGTTCTTCGGCGTCGAAATGCCCGATCCGCCCTCGATCCTGCCGCCCCGGGTCGAGCGCACCGCCGGCCTCAGCGGCCGCGCGGCGGTCGCCGTCCTCGACGAGGCCTGGCGCGAGGCAGGGCTGGATCGCCTCGTCCCCGAGCGCATCGGCCTGATCGTCGGCGGAACCAACCTGATGGCGCGCGAGCAGTTTCTCAGCCTGCGCGACTATGCCGAGCGGCTCGATTTCCTGCCGCCGCGCCATGGCCACGTCTTCCTCGACACCGATATTTGCGGCCTGTGCGCCTCGCAATTTCCCATCCGCGGCTTTGCCCACACGGTTGGCGCGGCCTCGGCGAGCGGCGCGGCTGCGATCGTCGCGGCAGCCGAGGCCGTGTCGAGCGGCAGGGTCGACGCCTGTATCGCCCTCGGCGCCTTGCAGGACGTGTCCTTGATGGACCTGCAGGGCTTCCGGGCGCTCGGCGCGCTGGGCGCGGGGCCGGTCTGCCGGCCGATGGACAGGGGCCATGACGGTTTCCTCTATGGCGAGGCCTGCGCCGCGCTGGTCGTCACCCGGCCGGAGCTTGCCGGGGGCACGATCTATGGCCGCGTGCTGGGAACGGGCTTTTGCGCCGATGGCAGCCGAGGGCCGGAGCCGAACTCCGAAGGGCAGGTTCGCGCCGCGCAAGACGCGCTGGCCGCCGCCGGACTGGCGGCCGCCGACATCGACTATGTCAACGGCCATGCCACGGGAACGCCCTCCGGCGACGACGCCGAGCTTGAGACCCTGCGCCGGCTCGGCCTCGCCCATGCGCGGGTCAACGCCACCAAGTCGATCATCGGGCACGGGCTGAGCGCGGCCGGCGCTATCGAGGCCGCCGCCGTGCTGATCCAGATGCACGAGGGGTGGCTGCACCCGGTGCTGCATCTCGAGACGCCGCTGGACGAGGGTTTCGGCTGGGTGCAGGGCGCGGTGCAGGAGCACCGGATCCGCCATACGCTGAAACTCTCCTTCGGCTTTGGCGGCAGCAATGTCGCGCTGGTCTTCGGGGCGCCGGAGGGAGAGGCGGCATGACGGAGTTCTCGACGATCTCCTGCGACATCGCTCAAGGCATTTGCCGCATCCGCTTCGCAAGGCCGGAGGCCGGCAACAGCATCACGCCGCAGATGGTGCAAGAGCTGCACGCGGCCTTCGATCTCTGCGAGGCGGGCGAGGGGGCGGATGGCCGGCCCGTCACGGTCGCGGTGCTGGAGGGCAGCGACGACGTCTTCTGCATGGGCGGCGATTTCGACGCGGTCGCCGAGGATGCCGAGCCGATGGACCCGGCGCCGCTCTACGATCTGTGGCTGCGCATGGCGCGCGGGCCGTTTGTGACCGTGAGCGTGGTGCGCGGCAGGGCCAATGCCGGGGGCGTCGGACTGGCGGCGGCCGCCGATATCGTGATCGCGGACGAGACCGCGAGCTTTGCCCTGTCGGAGCTGCTGTTCGGCCTCTATCCGGCCTGCGTGCTGCCGTTCCTGGCGCGCCGCGTGGGGGCGCAGCGCGCCCGCTACATGACGCTGATGACGCGGCCGGTGGGCGCGCGCGATGCCCTGTCCTTCGGGTTGGTCGATGCGCTGGGCGAGCGGGCCGACGAGGTTCTGCGCCAGCACCTGATGCGGTTGCGGCTGCCGGGGCGGGCGGGCATCGCCCGCTTCAAGGCACAGGCCGGCGCGGGGCTCGACGACCTTGAGGGCCAGCGCGAGGCGGCGCTCGCCGCCAATCGCGAGATGTTCGCTGATCCGCGGATCCGGGCCGATATCCGCCGCTACGTGAGGGACGCCAAGTTCCCCTGGGAGGCGTGAGGCGCGGCCTCCTCGCGCAGGTCCACCGCGCGTTGCAGCGGCGGCAGGGCGTTTGATATCCCTGCCTGTCCGAGGTCCTGCCTGCGCACGAAGAACCGGTCGAGCAGGGCGATGGACAGCAGAAACAGGAAGGTCTGGTTTTCCTTGGTGCTGACCTCTTCGGCCGGCTTGGTCAGCACTTTCGTGGCAAGGCGCTGGGCGAATTTGGCGTTGAGGAAGGGCAGGTTCGCCAGTTCGCTCTCCGACAGGACGAGATCGAGATAGTCCGGCCGGCGCGCGGCGAAGGCGGCCGCGTCCGGTGCCCGGTAGGGGAACTTGCGCTTGTCGGCGACGGCGCCAGGCAGCCGGTCGCGGAAGGCCTCGCGCAACAGCCGCTTCTCGGTGAACCCGTCGTCGAAGCGCAGGTTGACGGAGGCGGCGAGCCCGATCACGGACGGATCGAGGAACGGGCAGCGGTTCTCCACCCCGTGGGCAAGGCTCATGCGGTCGCCCTGGGTCGACAGCAGGTAGCCGGGCAGCAGGGTCTTGTATTCCAGCCACTGCGCCTTTTCGACGGCGCTCATCGAGCCGAACTCGGGGCTGCCGGCAACGAGCGCCGAAATCTCGGCAAAGGGATCGCTGGGCGCGTTCAGCAGGCGGGCCGAGAACTGACCGTTCTGGAAGCGCAGCTCATGCGAGAAGAGGCCCGGCATCTTCTCAGCCGAGAACTGGTGGTAGAGCCCGGTGACGGCGGCAATGTCCTTCGGCCCGTAATGGGCGAGATGCGGGTAGAGCTGCTCCAGCCGGCTGCGCCGCACGTCCTCTGGAAGCTCGTTCCACGCGGCGCGCAGCAGGGTTTCCTTGAACAGGTCGTAGCCGAGAAAGGCCTCGTCGGCGCCTTCGCCGCTGAGAATGACCTTGATGCCCGCCTCGCGGGTGCGCTGCGACAGCAGGAACATCGGGATGAAGGCGCTGCGGAAGGCCGGCACCTCCGCGTGATAGACCGCCTCGGGACAGGCCTCGGCGATATCGGCATGGCTGATGCGGCGGGCGTGATGGCGGGTGCCCAGGTGCTCCGCGACGAGGCGCTGCTCGGCGGATTCGTCGAACTCCGTATCCTCGAACTCGACCGAAAAGGTGGACAGCGGATGCGGGGTCAGCTCACGGGCGAGCGCGGCGACGATGGCCGAGTCCACCCCGCCGCTGAGATAGACGCCGACCTCCACATCGCTGCGCAGGCGCAAGGACACGGCATCGGTCATCCGCTCGCGGATCCGCTCGATGGCATCCCCTTCGCTGGCGACGGCCTCGGTCGGCGCAAAGGACAGCGTGTCATAGGCGAAGCGCTCGATCCGCCCCTCGCGCACTCTTGCCCATTCTCCCATCGGCAGGCTCTCGATGCCCCGGAAGCCGGACTGGTGCGGCAGCGGTGTCCACTGGCCGAGGATCGCGGCGAGTTGCTGCGGGTCCTGCTCGAACCGGAATCCCGGAACGGCGAGAAAGGCCTTCATCTCGGAGGCGAAGAGGATGGTCTCGCCATGCCGGGCGAGAAAGAGCGGGCGCTTGCCGTATTTGTCGCGGGCCAGGAACAGCTCCTGCCGCTCGCGGTCGTAGAGCGCGAAGGCGAAGCCGCCGTTGAAGCGCGTCAGACAGTCCGGTCCCCAGGCGATCCAGGCGCGCAGCACGACTTCCGTGTCGCAGCCGGTGCGGAAGACATGGCCGAGACTGACAAGCGTCTCGCGCAGCTCCCGGTAGTTGTAGACTTCGCCATTGTAGCAGAGCCAGTAGCGCCCGCTTTCGTCGCTGACCGGTTGCAGCCCGGCCGCCGGATCGAGAATGGCGAGGCGCACGGTGCCCATGGCGAAACCGTCGTCCACCACATAGCCGGCGCCGTCCGGTCCGCGATGGGCGATTGCCGCGAGCATGGCGCGGATCCGGGCGCCCTGATCCCCTGAGAGGGGGGCGGCACTGAGGAAACCGGCGATGCCGCACATGAAGTCGCTTGCCCCCTGGATCGGTTCCGGCCGGCTCTCCGGCCGCTTGCGTTCAGCCCGCCGCGCGGGCCGCGACCTTGCGGGCCACGGTTTCGCGGATCTGGACGAGGCTGACCAGCACGTCGCCGGTCATTTCCTGCTCGGTGAAGCGGATGTCGAACTCCTGCTCCAGAAAGCGGATCAACTGCACGTAGCCGAAGGAGTCCATCACGCCCTCCTTGAACAGGTCGGAGTCCTCGGGAAACGAGTCGTCGAACTCGATCAGAAACTGATTCTCGATGAAATCCCGAATTTTATCCATACGCTCCGATCGCTTGCAGCAGGGGCCGGAAACCCGGTGGAGTCTGAGGGGAGGCTGGTCGGCGGGACGCCGCCACGCGACATCCCGTTTCGCTCCCCGATGCGCCGCACGAGGCGGAACGACCCTACGGTATCGAATAAGTGTGCGCCGCAACAGCCCTTCCGCTACATGTTGATGAGCGAACCGTGAAAGGGATGGGGATGCATGCAAGGGGGACAATCCCGGACGCCACGACAAGGCGCGCACTTGCAACCGGAAGGCTCGCTGAATAGCATTTCGGGAGGTGGCCGTTGCCACCCGACGATAGCGAAAGACCAGCGAAATCAGACCGGTGAACAGGTTGCCGCCGGAGCGCCGGGGGCGCCGGGGCGCGGATCGCACGGCATTGGCACAGGGGCATTCACCGTGGTTCGGTCAGTATGAACATCTTGCGGCTGCTCAGAACCGGCCCGCCGGTGAACCGCCGGTCGATCCTGCTGATCACCAGCCTGGCCGGGCTCGGCAATGCCGGCCTGGTCGGACTGATCAACGAGGCGGCGGAAAAGGCCGTGCTCGCCGAGCCGATCGGCACCCAACTGCTGCTGATCTATCTGGCGACGCTTGCCTTCGTGCTGCTGTCGAGCCGGGCCTCGCTGCATGAGGCCAACCGTTTCGTGCAATCGCGGCTGGAAGCGACCCGCCGGCGCATCGTCAGCAAGATCCGCCGCGTCGACCTGCGGACGCTGGAACGGCTGGGCCACGGCGACGTCTTCGTCACCGTATCGCAGGAGACCGACCATCTGTCGCAGACCCTGCCGCTGCTGATCGGCGCGGGGCAGAATGCCTTCCTGCTCGCCTTCCTGCTGCTCTATGTGGCGCTGCTGTCGCCGATTTCCTTTCTGGTGGTGACGGTCTTCCTCGCCGGCGGCCTCTATCTCTTCTGGCGGCGGCAGAGCGCGCTGACCGGAGCGCTGGCCGAGGTGCATCACCGGGAAGCCGAGATGCTCGACAGCCTGTCGCATTTCACGCTGGGCTTTCAGGAAATCCGGCTCAACGCCGACAAGAACGACGCGCTGCAGGCGCATTTCGCGGACGTCACCGCGCGGCTGCGGCAGGTGGTGGTCGGGCTCGGCGACCGCTGGGTCAGCCTGCTGCAATTCGCCAATGCCTTCATTTTCCTGCTGGTCGGCGTCGTCGTGCTGGTGCTGCCGGTGTTCTTCCAGGGCTACACGGACACGATCTACAAGATCACCGCCGCGACCGTCTTCGCCCTCGGGCCGATCGCGGCGATCACCTCTGTTGCGCGCCTGATCGCCCGTGCCGAGGCGGGCCTTGCCCATGTCTACGCCCTCGAACGGCGCCTCGATGCGGGCCTGACGCCGGAGCCGCGCGGAGCGGTGCGGGCGCCCTCGCGCTATCGCTCGTTCCGGACCATCGAGATGCGCGGCGTCACCTTCAGCTACCGGGATGCGGAAGGGGCCGCCCTGTTCGCCGCCGGACCCTGGGACCTGACGCTGAAGCGCGGCGAGATCCTGTTCCTCACCGGCGGCAATGGCAGCGGCAAGTCGACGGCGCTCAAGCTCCTGTGCGGGCTCTATGCGCCGGAGGGCGGCGAGATCGCCTGCGACGGCGCGCCGGTGACGGCGGAGACCCGGCGCGACTACCGGGAGCTCTTCTCTGCCATCTTCACCGATTTCCATCTCTTCGACCGGCTCTACGGGCTGGAGACCATCAAGCCGCGCGAGGTGGAGCGGCTGATCGCCCGCATGGAACTCGGCGACAAGGTGCGCTTCGAGGACGGGCGCTTTTCCACCACGGATCTGTCGACCGGCCAGCGCAAGCGGCTGGCGATGATCGTGGCGTTGCTGGAAGACCGCGAGGTCTATCTGTTCGACGAATGGGCGGCCGACCAGGACGCGCATTTCCGGGAGGTGTTCTACACCGAACTGCTGCCCGATCTGAAAGCGCGCGGCAAGACCGTGGTGGCGGTGACCCATGACGACCGCTTCTGGTCCTGCTGCGACCGGCGGCTGGAACTCGATCTCGGCCGCCTTGCCGAACCGGCAGGGGAGGCATGAGCATGGAACTCGTCGCCTTTGTCCGCGGCGCCGGCCGCCGCAAGCTTCAGATGATGTTCGCCCTCAGCCTGCTGGCCGGCATCGCCAACGCGGTGCTGGTCGTGGTGATCACCACGGTGGCGGAGCGGGTCGCCCGGGCGGAGCACCCCGGCCTGATCGCCTGGGCGGCCTTCGGCGTCGCGTTCCTGGTCTACTACCTCGCCAACCAGTTGGCGCTGGTGCGGGCGACGACGCTGATCGAGGAGCGCCTCAACGATCTGCGGCTGCAACTGGCGGAAAAGCTGCGCCAGTCGGAACTGCTCGCCGTCGATCGCATCGGCCGCGGGCGGCTCTACGGGCTTGTCGCCAAGGAGACCAACCACCTCTCGGTGACCTTCCCGCTGGTGATGGACGCGGTTCAGCAGGTGGTGCTGCTGGCGGTGGCGCTGCTCTACCTGCTCTACCTGTCGCCGGCAGCCTTCCTGTGTTTCGCGCTGGCGGTCATGGGCGGCGTCTACGGCTACAAGGCGATCAACAACCGCTTCCGCCGGATTCTCGGCCTTGTCGAGACGCTGCAGGCGCAGATGCTCGACGCCATTGCCGACATCATCCACGGCAGCAAGGAACTGCGCCTCAACGCCCGCCGCAGCGAGGCGGTGTCCAACGCCTATCGCAAGCGGTCGAACGTGCTCGAGGTGATGCTGGTGCGCACCATCGACCACTGGGTATCGCTGATCCTGCTCGGCAGCCTCGTTACCTTCGCGCTGCTCGGCGTCGTCGCTTTCGGCTTTCCCGCCTTCGTGTCGGGGCACACGGTGATCGTGTTCCAGCTCGTGCCGGTGCTGCTGTTCTGCCTCGGCACGCTGACCAAGACCGTCGCGCAGTCGCCGATGTTCGTGCGCGCCGAATTCGGCCTGCAGTCGATCCTGGCGGTGGAGCGCGAACTCGCTGCCGCCAAGGGCATTTCGACCGATGAGGCGCGGCAACATGCCCATGCCTTCCGGTCCTTCAAGGCGATCGACTTCCGCGAGATCGGCTTCAGCTATCCGGCGGAGCAGGGCGTCGGCTATCATGTCGGGCCGCTGTCGCTCACCCTGTCGCGGGGCGAGGTCGTGTTCCTGGTCGGCGGCAATGGCAGCGGCAAGTCGACCGCGCTGAGGATGATGTGCGGCCTCTATCCGCTGGCGAGCGGGCGTATCGACGTGGACGGGCATGCGGTCGAAGGCGCCGAGCTTGGCGGCTATCGGGAGCTGTTTTCGGCGATCTTCGTCGATTTCCACCTGTTCGACCGGCTGTATGGGCTGGAGCGGGTCGATCCGGACCGGGTCAACGCGCTGATCGACGAGATGGGGCTTGCCGGCAAGGTCCGCTTCACCGACGGCCGCTTCTCGCAGCTTCACCTGTCGACGGGCCAGCGCAAGCGTCTGGCGCTGATTGCCGCTGTTCTGGAGGACCGGCCGATCTATGTCTTCGACGAGTGGTCGGCGGAACAGGATGTTCATTTTCGCGAATATTTTTACGAGACGTTTATCCCGAAACTCAAAGCGGCAGGAAAACTTGTCATCGCGGCAACACACGATGAGCGATATTGGGGCGTGGCCGACCGGGTCATCCGGATGGACCTTGGTCAGATCGAGTGGGTGAAGGACAAGGCCGAGTTGGAGGAGCAATGAAGGCCTTCATGTTTCCAGGGCAGGGCGCGCAGCGCGTCGGCATGGGCGAGGGCCTGTTTGCGGCCTTCCCGCAGCTCGTTGCCGAGGCGGACGCCGTCCTTGGATACTCGGTCGCACAGCTCTGTCTGGAGGGGCCGATGGAGCGGCTGACCCGGACCGAGTTCACCCAGCCGGCGCTCTATGTGGTCAATGCGTTGACCTATCTTCGCCATGTCCGCGAGAGCGGCGAGCGGCCGGACTATGTTCTCGGCCATAGCGTGTCCGAATATGTCGCCCTGTTCGCCGCAGGCGCTGTGGACTTCGCCAGCGGCCTGAAGATGGTGGCGCGGCGCGGCGCGCTGATGGGCGAGGCGCGCGGCGGCGGCATGGCCGCCGTCATCGGCCTCGATGCCGACGGCATCGCGGCGGTGATCGAGCGCCACGGCCTGAGCGACGTCTTTGCCGCCAATTACAACACGCCCCGGCAAATCGTGGTGTCCGGCCGGCGGGACGCGGTGGTTGCCGCCGAGCCGCTGTTCCGCGAGGCCGGCGCCAGCCATTATGTCGTGCTGCCGGTGAGCGGCGCCTTCCACACGCCCTATATGGAGGCTGCGCGCGCCGCGTTCGCCGAGCACATCGCGGGTCTGACCTTCAACGCGCCCGAAATCCCGGTCATCTCCAACGTGACGGCACGGCCGCACGAGGCGGACCGGCTGCGCGAGCGGATGGTCGAGCAGATCACCGCGCCGGTGCGCTGGGCCGAGAGCATCCGCTATCTGCTGGCCAAGGGCGTCACCTTCGCCGATGTCACCGAGCTGGGGCCGGCCGGCAGCGCCGTCGTCAAGCCGATGGTGAAGCGCACGGAACTGGAGGCCGGGCCGCTCGATGCAGGCCTGCTGGCGCGCGAGGAGGCGGAGGTCGCCGCAGCCGCGAGGATCGCCGAGCCGGAGCCGGAGACCGTCCGCAAGGCGCCGGACGAGAGCGAGCCGCCCCGGCTCAACGGCCATGCATCCTTCCGCTTTCGCCCGGAAAATCTCGGCTCGCGTGCCTTCTGCGAGGCGTTCGGGCTCGACTATCCGTACGTCGCCGGCGCGATGTATCAGGGCATTGCCTCGGTCGAACTGGTCAAGCGCATGGCCCGCGCCGGGTTGCTCGGCTTCTTCGGGGCGGGCGGCCTGCCGATGGCCGAGGTGGAGCGCGCGATCCTGCGCCTGCGCGACGAGCTTCCCGAAGGGGCGCCCTACGGCATCAACTTCATCGCCCATGTGAACCGTCCCCATCTGGAGGACGAGCTCACCGATCTGCTGATCCGGCACGGCGTCGGCATCATCGAGGCCTCGGCCTTCATGGAAGTGACGCCGGCGCTGGTGCGCTACCGCGCCGCCGGGCTCAAGGACGAGGGCGGCGGGCGGATCGCCGCGCGCAACCGCATCATCGCCAAGGTGTCGCGCCCCGATGTGGCCGCGCAGTTTCTCGCGCCCGCGCCCGAGCGCCTGCTCGGCAAGCTGCTCGCCAGCGGCGCGATCACTGCCGACGAGGCCAACCTGCTGCGCCAGGTGCCGATGGCCGATGCCATCTGCGTCGAGGCGGATTCCGGCGGCCATACCGACCAGGGCATGCCCTTCGCGCTGATCCCGGCGGTGCTCAAGGTGCGGGACGAGGCGCAGGCGCGCTTTGCGAAATTCGGCCCGATCTTCGTCGGCTCGGGCGGCGGCATCGGTACGCCGGAGGCGGCAGCGGCGGTCTTCATGCTGGGCGCCGACTTCATCGTCACCGGCTCCGTCAACCAGTGCACGGTGGAGGCCGGGACCAGCGAGGCGGTCAAGGACCTGCTGGAAGGCATCAACGTCCACGATACGGCCTATGCGCCGTCGGGCGAGATGTTCGAGCTGGGCGCCAAGGTGCAGGTGCTGAAGAAGGGCCTGTTCTTCCCCGCACGCGCCGAAAAGCTGGTCTCGCTCTACCGCCAGCACGAGAGCCTCGACGAGATCGATCCGAAGCTGCGCCAGCAGATCGAGGAGCGCTATTTCCGCCGCAGCTTCGACGAGGTGTTCCGCGATGTGGCGAAGAGCTATCCGGCAGCGGAGATCGAGCGCGCGCAGCGCTTGCCCCGCCACCGCATGGGCCTCGTCTTCCGTCGCTATTTCAAGGACACGACCACCTGGGCACTCGCAGGCGATCTCGACCACAAGGTCGATTTTCAGGTGCATTGCGGCCCGGCGCAGGGCGCCTTCAACCAGTGGGTCGAAGGCAGCGACCTCGCCCCCTGGCGCGCCCGCCATGCCGATGTCATCGCCGCCCGGCTGCTGGAGGGCGCGGCCGACGTGCTCGGCCGCCGGCTCTCGGTGATGATCGGCGGAGGAGGCGGCAGCCGATGAGCCGTGAGGGGGGAAAGGCACCGGTTGCGATCATCGGCGTCGGGCTGCGGCTTCCGGGCGCGGATCGCCTGGCGACGTTCGGCGCGCATCTGGCCGCCGGGCGCTCGCTGATCTCGCAGGTGCCGGCGAGCCGCTGGAATGCGGAAGAGTTGCTGGGCGACCCGGCGCGCGGCAACAGGACGAGCAGCATCTGGGGCGGGTTCGTCGAGGATGCCGACTGCTTCGACGCCTCGTTCTTCGGCATTTCGCCGCGCGAGGCCGCCTGGATGGACCCGCAGCAGCGCTTTGCGCTGGAGATGGCCTGGCATGCGATCGAGGATGCCGGCTACCGCGCCTCCGATCTCGCCGGCAGCCGCACCGGCGTCTATATGGGCGTCTGCCATTGGGACTATGCGGAGCTGCTGGAAAAGCACCTGCCGCATGTCGACGCCTATCTGCCGACCGGCATCGCCTTTTCCATCATCGCCAACCGGGTCTCGCATTTCTTCGATCTGCAGGGCCCCAGCATCACCAACGACACGGCCTGCGCCGCGTCGATGACCTCGATTTACGAGGCGGTGCGGGCGCTGCAGGGCGGCGAATGCGACATGGCGCTGGCTGGCGGCGTCAACCTGATCTGGTCGCCCAACCATTTCGTCGCCTTCTCCAAGGCCGGCATGCTGTCGAAGACGGGGCGCAGCAATGCCTTCGACGATGCCGCCGACGGCTATGTCCGGGGCGAAGGTGGCGCCGTGCTGCTGCTGAAGCCGCTGGAGCAGGCGCTCGCCGATGGCGACCCGATCCACGCGGTCATTCGCGGCATCGGCGTCAATCATGGCGGGCGGACGAACTCGCTCACCGTTACCAATCCGCGGGCGCAGGCGGCGCTGATCAAGGCGGTGCACCGCGAGGCGGGCGTTGCGCCGGACAGCATCTCCTATGTCGAGGCGCATGGGCCGGGCACGCCGCTGGGCGATCCGATCGAGATTTCCGGCCTGAAGGAGGCCTTTGCCGCCCTGCACGCCGAGGCGGGGACGGCCCCGCGCGCGGCGAGTTGCGGCATCGGCTCGGTCAAGACCAATATCGGCCATCTGGAAGGCGCGGCGGGCGTTGCCGGCATCGTCAAGGTGCTGATCGCGCTGGCCCGCGAGGACCTGCCCGGCAATGTCGGTTTCACCGCGCAGAACCGGCTGATCGATCTGGCCGGCACGCCCTTCCGCATCCAGAAGGAGGCAAGTCCCTGGCCGCGCGCGGAGGGCGCGCCCCGGCGCGCCTGCGTCAGTTCCTTCGGCTTCGGCGGCAGCAACGCGCATGTGCTGATCGAAGAAGCACCCAAGGTGGAGGCCGCGCCCGCAGCAGGCGACGGGCAGGTGCACCTCGTGCCGCTGTCGGCGGCAGATGATGAGCGCCTGCGGGCGCTTCTCGGCGAATTGCTGGAGGCCGTCGAAGCACCTGACGCGCCGGCGCTTGCCGACCTTGCCCATACGCTGCGGATCGGGCGGGATCCGCTCGAGGCCCGTGTCGCTTTTCTCGTCCGCGACCGGCGGGAACTGGCGCAGGCCCTCCGCGCCCGGCTGGGCGGCGTCGCCCATCCGGCGGTGGTCGACGGGAAGGCAGGACCAACCGGCGAGCCGCTGCACGATCTCGCCGCGCGCTGGGCCGCAGGGGAGACAATCGAGTGGACGACCGCCGGCCTGCCCAAGGGCAGGCGGGTGCGCGCACCGCTCTATCCTTTCGCGCGCGAGCGGCACTGGATGGACGAGTCGCTCGGCGTGAAGGACGACCGGCCGGCGCCGCATCCGATGATCCGGCGGAACATCTCCGGCTTTGCCGGCCCGGTCTTCGAAAGCAGCTTGCGCGGGCCCGAACTTTTCTGGGCCGATCACAGGGTGCGCGGTACGCAGATCCTGCCGGGGGTTGCGGCGCTGGAACTGGCGCGAGCGGCCGCCGAGCTCGCCGGGGCGGAGCTTAGCAGCACCTTCGCGCTGGAGGATGTCGTCTGGTCGCGGCCGATTGCGGCGCGCGAGACGCCGGTGACGGTCGAAACGCATCTGACGCGGCAGGCGGATCAACGCATCGGCTTCGAGATCCGCGACCTCAGTGGGCAGGGCGCGAATGTGCGCGGCACCCTCTCGCCGGTGGTGGAAGCGTCGCCGTCCGCGCCTGCGCTGGCGGAGCTTCAGGACGAGTTGCGCGAGGAGGTGCCGGTCGCCCTTTGCTACGAGCGCCTGCAGGCCAGCGGCGTCGATCATGGCCCCGCCTTTCGGGCGCTGGCGCGGGTCAGTCGGGGCGGGGGCCGCGTTCTGGCGCAGTTGAAGCTGCCGCGGCGGTTGCATCCGACGCTGGCCGCCTTGCCGCTGCATCCGGTGATGCTGGATGCAGCCATCCAGGCCTGGATCGCGCTGGACGAGGCGGGTCCGTCCGGCGCGGCCGTGCCGTTTGCCTGTCGCCGGGTGGTGGTGCACGGGGCCTGCGAACCGATGATGTGGGCGCTTGTCACTGAGCGGGGAACGGCGCGTGCGACGGCTGCCGTGCGCCATCTCGACATCCACATGCTGGACCGGGACGGCAACCTGCGTGTCGCCTTCGAGGACCTGGCCCTGCGCATCGTCGCTTCCGAAGAGGCGCCGGCGGAGGCATCCGGGGATGAGGTCGCCGACGAACTGCCGCTGGTACTGGCCGAGAGCCATTGGCGACCCGCGCCGACAGACACCGGCAACGCCGCCGGGCGGGATGTCTCCGTGCTGCTGGCTGGTTTCGCAGAGGTGAATTTCGCCAGAAACTTTGCAAGAAACCTGTCGGAGGCGAGTGGGCAGAGCGTCAGCGTGCTTGCCGCTGGTCTGGAGGGCGATCCGGCGGCTGCGGCGGCCGGGCTCTTCAACGCCCTGCATGCGCGGATCGTCGAGACGATGCGGGAGAAGCCGCGCCGCCCTCGGCATTTCCTCGTGCTGGCGCCGGAGAGCCTGCCTCACTCGGTCACCGCCCCGCTTGCGGCGCTCCTGCGCACGGCCGCGACCGAGAACCCGAAGATCTCCGGTACGCTGGTGCGGATCGAAGGCCCGGCGGACACAGGACGGCTCGCCGGGATCCTGCGGCAGGAAGTCGAGGCTGCCGACACCTTCACCGAATTGCGCCACCGCGCCGACGGCACGCGCGAGGCGCTGCGCATCGATCCGGTCGATCTTCCTGCCGGTCGCCGCCAGATGCAGCTTGATCCGCACGGCGCCTACTGGATCACCGGCGGCGCCGGCGGTCTCGGGCTTATCCTGGCCGGCTGGCTGGCAGCGCGGGGTGCACGCAACATCGTCCTCAGCGGCCGCAGCGCGCAGGAGAACAACCGCTTCGAGGCGCTGCGCGCCAGCGGCGCGACTGTCACCTACGCCGTCTGCGACATGGGCGATGCGGCGGCTGTCGAGGCCCTGGCGCAGCGGATCGCGCGCGAGATCGGCCCGCTCAAGGGCGTCGTCCATGCGGCGGGCCTGCTCTACGACGGCTATATCCTGACGCAGGCGGGACGGGATTTCGCGCCCGTCTTCGCGCCGAAGCTCGCCGGTACGCTCAATCTCGACCGGGCGACGCGGGATGCGCCGCTCGACTTCATGGTGCTATTTTCCTCCGTCGCGGCGCGGTTCGGCAACGCCGGACAGGCGGCCTATGCCGGCGCCAACGGCTTCCTCGACGGCTTCGCCGCTGAGCGCGCGGAACTGGTCGCGCGCGGCGAGCGGCGGGGGCGCACGCTCGCTGTTGCCTGGCCGCTCTGGGCCGAGGGCGGCATGAGCGTCGACATGCCGACTCTGGAGGCGATGGAACGGCGCTTCGGCACGGTGCCGCTGCCGAGCGAGGCGGGTCTTGCGGCTCTGGAGCGGCTGCTCGTCGCCGGGCAGGCGCCTTGCGCAACGGTGCTTTATGGCGATACGGCGCGGATCGGGGCGTTCCTTGCCGAGCGTGAGGGGGCGGAAAAGCAGGACGCGGCGGCCCCTTCGGAGGCACCACAGGCGACCGGCGACGACGTGGCTCTCGCCCGCCAGGGCGCGCTGTTCGTGCGCGATATCCTCGCCGATGTCCTGGAGCTCGATCCTGCGCGCATCCGCCTCAACCGCAAGCTCGAAGAATACGGCCTCGACTCGATCTCCATCGTCGAGACGACGAACCGTCTGGAGGAGCGGCTCGGCCCGCTGTCGAAGACGCTGTTCTTCGAATATGTCGACCTGGAGGGGGTGGCCGGCCATCTGGTCGAGAACCACCGGAATGCGCTGGCCGCCGCCCTTGCCGAGGACGGACTGGGCGAGGCTGTTCCACCGCAGAAGACGGCTCCCGCCGAGACGATCCCCGCGCGCGCGGACCCTGGACCGAGCATCTCGCAGCCCAATCCCGAGACCGACAGCCACGCCATCGCTATCGTCGGCCTGTCGCTGCATGTCTCCGGCGCGGCGACGCAGGACGAGTTCTGGGAGATGCTGGCGGGTGGCATCCATGGGTTCCGGCCCTATCCGCAGGAGCGCTGGAACCATGCGGCCCTGCTGCATCCCGAGCGCGACGTTCTCGGCAAGACCGTGGTGCGCACGGGCTGCTTCCTCGACGATATCGACCGGTTCGATCCGCGCTATTTCCGCATTTCCCAGACCGAAGCGGAGCTGATGTCGCCCGAGGTGCGCCTGTTCCTGCAGGCGAGCGTCGAGGCGTTCGAGAATGCCGGCTATTCGCGCGAGACGCTGCAGCGGCGCTACGCGGGCGACGTCGCCGTCATCGTCGGCTCGATGACCAACGAGTACGATCTCTACGGTTTCCAGAACATGCTGATGCGCGGCTCGCCCGCCAGCGGCAGCTATACCGGCACCGTGCCCAATATGGTGTCCTATTATTACGGCTTCACCGGCCCGTCCTATTTCCTCGACACCATGTGCTCGGCCGCCTCGACCTGTGTGCACGAGGCGGTGCACATGCTGCGTGCGGGCCGCTGCGAGATGGCACTTGCCGGCGGCGTCAGCCTGCTGCTGCACCCGCAAAAGCTCATCGCCACCTCGCAGGAGCATTTCACCACCAAATCGGCCGATGTGATCCGCGGCTATGGCCTTGGTGCCGAAGGCACGATCCTCGGAGAGGGGGTCGGCGCGCTGGTGCTGAAGCGGCTCTGCGATGCCGAGCGCGACGGCGACCATATCCACGGCGTCATCATCGGCACCGGCATCAGCAATGCCGGCGTGCGCAACGGCTTCACCGTGCCGAACCCGCACCAGCAGGCGGTGGCGATCGAGCGGGCGCTCGACGATGCCGGCATCACCGCCGACACCGTGAGCTATATCGAGGGGCACGGGTCGGGCACGGCGCTCGGCGATCCCATCGAGGTGAAGGCGCTGACGCAGGCCTTCCGCAAGCACACGGACGCGGTCGGAGCCTGCCCGATCGGCACGGTGAAGAGCAATGTCGGCCATCTGCTCGGGGCCTCGGGCCTTGCCGGCATCGCCAAGGTGGTGGCCCAGTTGGACAAGGGCATGTTGGCGCCCTCGCTGCATGCCGAGACGCTGAACCCCGACATTCCCTTCGCCACCTCGCCCTTCCGCGTCCAGCGCACGCTTGCGCCCTGGCTGCGGCCGCGCAGGCGGGACGGGCACGAACTGCCGCGCCGCGCCGGTGTGACCTCCATCGGCGCGGGCGGCATGAACTCGCATATCCTGATCGAGGAGTATCGGCCGCGCCCCAGATCGAGCGGGCAGGGTGGGCCGGAACTGCTGGTCTTCTCGGCGATGAACGAGGACCGGCTGGCGGCGCTGGTCCAACGACACCTCGCCTGGATCGAGCAGCATCCGGATGCGGATCTCTCCGACATCGCCTTCACGCTACAGGTCGGGCGCACCGAGCTGCCGTGCCGGTTGGCGCTGGCGGCGAGTGATCTGGCCGATGCGCGCCGAAGCCTTGCGGGTTTCGCGGCTGCGCCCGGCGCCAAGGGGGCCTGGCACTATGTTCGTTCGATCCTCGACGTCGACCCGCCGGAGGACGCAGAGCAACTGGCGGCGGCCCTTGCCGCGCGTGACCTCGATCAGGTGGCTCGTGCCTGGACGCATGGTGCAACCATCGATTGGTTCGCGCTCTGGCGGGGCCGCGAGCCGCGCCGCGTGCCGCTGCCGACTTATCCGTTCGAAAAGATCCGCTGCTGGTATCCCGAGCAGCCGGACGCGCCTTCGGTGGTCAACCCGCTGGGGTCGCGGCTGAAGCAGCATCCCTTCATCGGGCGCAACGTCTCGACGCTGTCCGGCCTGCGCTACGAGACCGATATCCATCTCGGCGAGTTGCTCGACTATGTGCACACTCAGGGTCGCCGGCAGACGGTCCTGCCGATGGTGGCGGTGGAGGCGGTCGCGGCCCTTGCCCGGATCGCCGGGCTGCCCGGGCCGGTGTCGGTCGAGAACTTGCAGGTGCTCGGCCTGCCCGACTGGCAGGTGGTCAAGCACCTCACCCTGACGCTGGAGCCGGCGGGAGACGCCTTCCTTGCGCGTGTCGTGGCGCAGGGCGGCGAGGAGGCTGAAACGCCTTGGCTGGAGGCGCGCATATCCTCCGCAGGCGGTCCCGCCGGACGGATCGACGTCGACGGGTTGAAAGCCGCCAGCACCGAGGTGCTGGAGCACGCGCGGATCTATGGCGACCTTGCCCGCAATGGCCTCGGCTTCGGCCCCTATCTGGAGGGGATCGCGCGCGCCTTTCGCCTTGCCGATGGCGGACTGCTTTGCGTGCTGCGCGAGGACGCGCCGCAGCAGGACTGGTTCCGCAAGACCCTGGCGCTTCCCTCCACCGCTCTCGGGGCAGCCTGGCAGGCGCTGGCGCTGCTGACGGCGGGCGGTGAACCGCTGGCGCTGGCGGGCGTCAGTCGCTCGCACCTTACGGGCGGCGACGTTGCCGCCGTGCTCTGCCAGCCGGGGAGTGATGGCGCGTACGACCTGTCGTTCCTGGATGCGTCGGGAGGCATCGTCGCGCGGTGCGCAGGTGTCGCTGTGGTTCCTGTCGCACGCTTCATCGCCGCGGCATCCGTTTCAACTCCGCAGCCGGCAAAAGCCGTCGCACAGGGCAGCGGCGAGACGGCGGACCGGGTTGCGCACGAGCTTCGCCGGATCGCCGCCGGGATCCTGAAGTTCAACCCCGACGATGTCGGGCCGCGCGAGCCGTTCCACGATCTCGGCTTCGATTCCATCTCGCTGACGCGCTATGCCGGCGAGATCGGCGCCGCTTTCGGCATCGAGCTCTCGCCGGCGATCTTCTTCGAATGCGAGCATGTCGAGGCGCTGGCCGAGCACCTGGTGCGCCGGCACGGGATCGCACTGTCGGTCGAGACCCCTCCCGCAACGCCCGTTCGCGCCGCGCCCTTGGCCGCAGCGCCAGCGCCGACCATCTCGCAATCGCTCGCCAGCCCTGCGGGGAAGGCAACGGGCGGCCGCATCGCCATTGTCGGCATGGCCGGCCGCTTCCCCGGCAGCCCGGATATCGACAGCTTCTTCGACAATCTGCTGGCCGGGCGCGACCTGACGGGTGATCTGCCGCTCGAGCGGTACGGCGAGGCCTATCGTACCCGCGTTGCGGCCGCATCGTTCCCCCGGCGCGGCGGGTTCCTCTCCGATATCGACCGCTTCGATGCGGCGGCGTTCCGCATCTCGCCGGCAGAGGCCGAGCGGATGGACCCGCAGCAGCGGCTGCTGCTGGAAACCACCTGGCATGCGGTCGAACATGCCGGCATCGAGCCGTCCGACCTGCCGAAATCGACCGGCGTCTTCGTCGGCGTCACCAGCCTCGACTATGCGGCCCTGCTGGCGGCCCATGGGGTTGCGGCGGATGGCTATGTCGCGACCGGAAACTCGCTCGCCATGGTCGCCAACCGGGTGTCGCATGCCTTCGATCTCAATGGTCCGAGCGAGGCCATCGACACGGCCTGTTCCAGCTCGCTGGTCGCCCTGCTGCGCGCCGCGCAGGCGCTGAAGGACGGGCGCTGCGACGTCGCGCTCGTCGGCGGCGTCAATCTCTGTCTGGCGGCGGAGGGCTTCGAGGGGCCGCACAATGCGGGCATGTTGTCGCCGGACGGGCGCTGCAAGAGCTTCGGCGCCGGTGCGGACGGCTATGCGCGCGGCGAGGGCGTCGCGGTGCTGATGCTCAAGCGGCTGAAGGATGCCGAGCGCGACGGCGACCGCATTCTCGGCACGACCATCGGCGGGGCGCAGAACCATGGCGGCCGCGCCGGTGCCCTGACCGCACCCAATGCGAAGGCGCAGGCGGCGCTGGTCGAGGAGGCGCTGGCAAGCATCGACCCGGCCAGCATCGGCTATATCGAGGCGCACGGGACCGGCACCCATCTCGGCGACCCGGTCGAGGTCAACGGCCTCAAGCGGGCCTTCGCCAACCTGACCGGGCACGAGAGCGTTGCGGAGCCGCATATCGGGCTCGGCACGGTCAAGTCGTCCATCGGCCATCTGGAAGCGGCGGCGGGGCTTGCCGGTGTCGTCAAGGTGCTGATGGCGATGCAACGGGGCGAAGTGCCGCCGACGCTGCACTGCGACGAGATCAATCCGCATGTGGAGCTGGCCGGCAGCCCGTTCCGTCTGGTGCGCACCCGCGAGGCCTGGCCCCGACGCCGCGACGATACCGGCACCCTGCTGCCGCGCCGGGCCGGCGTCAGCAGCTTCGGCTTCGGCGGCACCAATGCTCATGTGGTGCTTGAGGACTACGCGGCCGACGGTCAGCCGCGGCGCACACCGCTGCCGCCGCGCCGCTTCGCCGCAACGCGCTACTGGATTCCCGGCAGCACGCCCGTGAGCGAGACGCTGATCTTCGTGCCGGAATGGCGGGAGCAGGACGCCCCGGCAGGACGCTTTGCGGGTCGGCGCATCGTCGTTGCCTGCGGCGTCGATATCGAGGCGCGTCCGGGCTGTGAGCTCGTCTCGCTTCCATTGGGAAGGGGCAGTCCCGCCACGCGCTATGCCCAGGCGGCGACACATCTGCTGAGCCTGCTGCGCGATCTCGTGAGGCAGCCGGGCGAGGGCAGGGTGCTGGTGCAACTGGCTCTCTCGCCGACGCGCGACGGCGCTCTGCTCGCCGGCCTCGGCGCGATGCTCGACACCGTAACGCTGGAAGATGCCCGCATCGCCGGACAGGTCATCGAGCTTCCTGAAGGGGCCGCGCCGGATCATGCCGCCCGCTTGCTGGCCTCCGAGGCCGGAGCACCGGCGGGCGAGCGCATTCGCTATTCGAGCGGCCGGCGGTTCGTGCGCGGCTGGCGCGAGAACCTGGTGGCGGCAACGCCATTCGCCTGGCGGCCGCGCGGCGTGGCGCTGGTCACCGGCGGCATGGGGCGGCTCGGCCGGCTGGTCGCGCGCGATATCGCGCAAACGGCCAGGGGCTCCGTGATCGTGCTGACCGGCTCCCGGCCACTCGATGACGCCCGAGAGGCGTTCCTCGACGAACTCCGTGCACTGGGTGCGGTCGCCGGTTACCGGCAGGTGGACATGGGCGATGCCGATGCGGTCGCAGGTCTCGTGTCCCATGTGATCGAGGTGCATGGCAGGCTCGATGCGGTGGTGCACTGCGCCGGCACGCTCCGCGACGGACATCTCGCCTGGAAGCGGGATGCGGACCTTGCCGAGGTTCTCGCCCCAAAGGTGACGGGCGCTCTGGCCCTGCGCGAGGCATGCAGCGGGCTGGACCTCGAAGCCTTCGTGCTGTTCTCCTCGCTGGCCGGGGCCTTCGGCAATGCCGGGCAGGCGGATTATGCCGCCGCCAACGGCTTCCTCGACGCGCTCGCCGGGCAGTCTGGCGGTCGGATCACCGCCATCGGCTGGCCGCTGTGGCGGGACGGTGGCATGGGGGCCGGCGACGAGGTGCAGGCGGCGCTGTTTCAGCGCATGGGCCAGCGGCCGATGGAAACGGAGGCAGGTCTTTCCGCGCTGCATGCCATTCTCGGCGCCGGCCATGCGCAAGCCGCTGTCATTGCCGGCGATGGTTCGCGCGCTCGCCGCTTCTTCTCGCGGCAGGAGGCGCCCGAAACCCTGCCGAGCGAGCCCCAGGCCGTGACAGGGGGCGGCGCCGTGTCCTCGCAGCTTCTCTCCCGCACGACCGCCCGGCTCGGCGAACTGTTCGCGAAGGTCAGCGGTCATCCGGCCGGGCGCATCGATCCGCAGGCCCCGCTGGAGGACTACGGCATCGACTCCCTGATGATCACCCGGCTCAACAGCGAGTTGGGCGGGATCTTCGAGGCGCTGCCGAAAACCCTGTTCTTCCAGTATCGCACGCTCGCCGCGATCGCCGGATGGCTCACTGAGCGCCAGCCCGACGCCTGCCGCCGATGGACCGGCCTGAGCGACAATAGCGCCGCCCCTGTACCCGCCATTGCGGCAGCGGCAAAGGCGGCGGTTGCCCCCTCGCGCGCCGCGCCGCTGCCCCATGCCGAGCCGATTGCGGTGATCGGCCTTGCCGGTCGCTATCCCGGCGCCGACACGCTGGACGCGTTCTGGGAGAACCTTCAGGTCGGCCGCGACATGGTCGGCGAGATCCCAGCCGAGCGCTGGGCCCTTGAGGGCTTTTTCGAGCCGGATGTCGACGAGGCCGTCGCCTCGCAGCGCAGCTATTCCCGCTGGGGCGCGTTCCTGGAGGGGTTCGCCGGCTTCGATCCCCTGTTCTTCCGCATCTCGCCGAGGGACGCGGCAGCGATGGACCCGCAGGAGCGCCTGTTCCTGATGTGCGCCTGGGCGGCGTGCGAGGATGCCGGCTACACCCGCGCGCGGCTGAAGCAAGTAGCCGGCGGCCGCGAAGGCGCCGATGTCGGCGTCTTCGCCGGCGTGACCAAGACCGGCTACGCGCTGCACGGCCCGTTCCGGGGCGAGGGCGGAGCAATGGTGCGCCCGGCCACGTCCTTCGCCAGCGTCGCCAACCGGGTCTCGCATGCGCTGGACCTTGTCGGGCCGAGCCTGCCGGTCGACACCATGTGTTCCTCGTCGCTGACGGCGATCCACGAGGCCTGCGAACAACTGCGCGCGGGGCATTGCGCCATGGCGCTGGCCGGCGGCGTCAATCTCTACCTGCACCCCTCGAACTACGTCGAACTCTGCGCCGCGCACATGCTGAGCCCGAGCGGCCGATGTCACAGTTTCGGCGCAGAAGCGGACGGCTTCGTGCCCGGCGAGGGCGTCGGCTGCGTGCTGCTCAAGCCGCTGTCCCGCGCTCTGGCTGACGGCGACCGCATCCATGCGGTGATCCGCGGCAGCGCGATCAATCACGGCGGGCGTGCGACCGGCTACACGGTGCCGAGCCCGGCGGCGCAGCGCGATGTGGTGCGCGCCGCGCTCGAGCAAGCCGGCTTGTCGGGGCGCGATGTCAGCTATATCGAGGCGCACGGCACCGGCACGGTGCTCGGCGATCCCATCGAGGTCGACGGCCTGACCCAGGCCTTCGCCCCGGATACGGCCGAGACGGGCTTCTGCGCGCTGGGGTCGGTGAAGTCCGCCATCGGGCACCTTGAGGCGGCCGCCGGCATCGCCGGGCTGACCAAGGTGATCCTGCAGATGCGCCACGGCATGCTGGCGCCGACGCTGCATGCGGAGACCCCGAACCCCAATCTCGACCTTGCCGCGACGCCCTTCGCGCTCCAGCGGCAGGCGGCGGAGTGGCGCGTGGACAGGCCGCGCATCGCCGGCATTTCCTCCTTCGGGGCCGGCGGCGCCAACGCGCATGTGATCGTCGAGGACTGGCGGGGCGAACCTGCAAGCGCCGCGCCCGCACCCGCACCGCAGGCCATCGTCCTGTCGGCGCGCACGCCCGAGCAGTTGCGCGCGCAGGCGGAGAACCTTTTGGCGGCGCTGCGTTCCGGTGCCACGGCGGGCGCGCCTGCCGCTCCGCAGACAGTTGCGGCCGGCATCGCGGACGACCTTGCCGCCGTGCTCGGCGTCGAGGTGGCGGACATCGATCCGGGCGAGAGCTTCGATGCTCTGGGGCTGGAGGGGCCGGAGCTGCTGGCGCTGCGGCGCCGGCTGGAAGAGCGCTTTCCCGCAGCCCGGCTGCCGTTGCTCGACCGGTTCGCCAGCATCGAGACGCTGGCCGAGACCTTGGCAGGCCAGGGGCTCTCGGCGGAGAGCAGGACAGCCCTCCCGCTCGACGCGGTCGCCTACACGCTGCAGGTCGGGCGCGAGGCTTTCGCCCATCGTCTCGGCATCGAGGCGCAAAGCGTCGACGAGCTGGTCGCGCGGCTGGGCGATTGGCTCGCGGGCAAGGCAGGAACGGGCATCCATACCGCCGAGGCGAAGGCCGCTGACGGGCTGCTTGCGACCCTGCGCGGCGACGGCGTGTTGCAGGAGCTTGCGGAGCGCGCCTGGCAGGAAGGCCGGCTCGACAAGCTGCTGGCATTGTGGGCAGAGGGCATCGATATCGACTGGGCGCGCCTGCCGCGCAGCACCCGCCCGGCCATCGTGTCGTTGCCGACCTATCCTTTCGCGCGGGATCGCTATTGGCTGCCGCAGACCGAAGCGCCGGCGTCGGCCGACCTTCTGCGCGCCATCACAGCCCCGCAGGGCGACGCGCGGCTGGAGGCCGAGCAGGACCGGCTCGACCGGCATGTCGCCTGCGTGCTGGCGGCGCAGCTTGCGCGCGTGCCGGAGAGTGCCGTGGCGCAGGATCTTCGCCGCTGGTATCGCGCGGCGCGCGACCTGTTGGCGCGGGACGGCGTGGACGCCCTCTCAGAGGACGACGCCTGGACCCGTTGGCGCGCCTGCCGCGATGCGGGCGGCCTCGCAGCCCAGATGCGCCTTGCCGAAGCTTCGCTTGCGGCCCTGCCGGAGATCCTGACGGGCGTGCGCAAGGCAACCGACGTGCTGTTCCCGCAAGGCTCGCTGGAGCTGGTCGAGGCGGTCTACAAGCAGAACGCGGTTGCCGCGCGCTTCAGCGAGACCCTCGCAAAGGCCGCCGCGAAACACGTCGGCGGAAGCCGGCCGGAGCGCCCCTTGCACATCCTGGAGATCGGCGCCGGGACGGGCGGGACCAGCGAGCCGGTGTTCGCGGCGCTCGCGCCGCTTGCCGGTCGCATCACTGAGTATTGCTACACTGACGTCTCGCGCGCCTTCCTGATCCACGCCGAGCGCAGCTATGCGGGCCGGGTGCCGGGCCTGAGGACGGCGCTGCTGGATATCGAAAAGCCGCTTGCCGGGCAGGGCGTCGAGCCCGGCCGCTACGATCTCGTCATCGCCGCCAATGTCCTGCATGCGACGGCCGATATCGTGCGCACGCTCAAGACCGTACGCGAGACCATGGCGCCGGGCGGCGTGCTGCTGGTCAACGAGACGAGCCGGGCGACGCTGTTCACCCATGTGACCTTCGGCCTGCTGGAGGGGTGGTGGCGCTTCACCGATGGCGAGCGCCGCATCCCCGGCACGCCGTCGCTGGCGCCCGAAAGCTGGGCGCAAGCCCTGCGCGAGTCGGGCTTCGACTGGATCGCAGGCTCCGGCGAGGCCGAACGACGCCTCGGCCAGCAGCTCTTTGCCGCGCGGGCCACAGGTATGGCCGAGCAGGCTGCGGCGCCTGCGGAAAGGCCGGCTGCCACCCCGGTTCCGGCATCCCGCCCGCAGGCGGCGGCAAGCGAGGTGAGCCAGGATCTGCGCGGCCTGTTGCTGAGGCTCGTCGCAACGACGCTGAATGTCGCGCCCGAGAGCATCGACACGACGCGCAGCTTCGCCGATTACGGTCTCGACTCGATCCTTGGCGCGGAATTCGCCCATCGCCTGCGCAAGGCGCTCGGCATCCCGTTCGACCAGACACGCCTGTTCGATTTCGCCAGCGTCGGCCAGTTGGAAACCTTCCTGCGCCGGGAGCATGCCGACGCGCTGGCCGCGCTGGACAGCACGGATGCCGCGCCGACCATGCCGCTCGCCGCGCCAGCACCTGCTCCGGCACCTGTTCTGGCACGCTCGGCGGAAAGCGCCGCCGAGCCCATTGCCATTATCGGCGCCAGCGGACGCTTCGCCGGGTCGCAGACCGTCGAAGAGTTCTGGCGTCACCTGATGGCGGGCGACGATCTCGTTGGCCCCGTCACCCGCTTCGATCTTGCGCCGAATTACCGGGATGTGCCGGAGGGCAGCTACGGCCGGCACGGCAGCTTCATCGAGGGCGTCGACCGCTTCGATGCGGTGTTCTTCGGCATTTCCGGGCTCGAAGCGACCTGGATGGACCCGCAGCAGCGGCTGTTCCTGGAGGAAGCCTGGAAGACGCTGGAGCATGCCGGCCACGCGGGCCCCGATATCGTCGGCGCGCGCTGCGGCGTCTTCGTCGGCTGCGCCCATGGCGACTATCAGGAACTGTTCCGCGAGCAGCCGCCGGGCCAGGCGTTCTGGGGCAACACCACGTCGCTGATCCCCTCGCGGCTCTCCTACTGGCTGGACCTCAAGGGGCCGGCGATTGCGGTCGACACCGCCTGTTCCAGTTCGCTGGTCGCCGTCCATATGGCCTGCCGCAGCCTGCGCGAGGGCGAATGCGACATGGCGCTGGCCGGCGGCGTCTTCGTCCAGAGCTCGCCGCGCTTCTTCCTTTATGCCAACCAGGCCAACATGCTGTCGCCGAGCGGCCGCTGCGCCCCGTTCGGGGCCGGCGCGGACGGCATCGTGCCGGGCGAGGCGGTGGCCGCCGTGCTGCTCAAGCCGCTGTCGAAGGCCTTGGCCGATGGCGACACGGTGCATGGCGTCATCCTGGGCAGCGGTACCAATCAGGACGGCACCACCAACGGCATCACCGCCCCGAGCGCGCTGTCGCAGGAGCGCCTGATGCGCGAGATCTATGAGCGCTTCGGCATCGATCCGGCGAGCATTGCCGTGGTCGAGGCGCACGGCACCGGCACCCCGCTCGGCGACCCTATCGAGCACGCGGCGCTAGCCCGTGTGCATGGCGGCGGACAGGCGGGGGCAAAGCTGCTCGGCTCGGTCAAGTCGAATATCGGCCATGCCACCACGGCCGCCGGCATTGCCGGCCTCATCAAGGCGGTCTGGAGCCTGAAGCACGCCATGGTGCCGCCGGTGCTGCATTTCGGCGGCGGCAACCCTTCCATCGATTTCTCGCAAAGCCCGTTCCGGGTAAACGGCGAGCTGCTTGCCTTCCCCGCACGGGACGGAGTGCCCCGCCGGGTCGCGGTCAGCTCCTTCGGCTTCGGCGGCACCAACGCGCATGCGGTCTTGCAGGAAGCGCCATTCCAACCGCAAGCGGCAAGCCTCCTGCCGTCGTTCCTCTTCGTCTTTTCTGCGCGCAACGAGGCGCTGCTGCGCCAGCTCGCCGAGCGCATGGCAGAGCATCTGGAAACGGCCTCGGACGGCGAGGCGGCCGATATCGCCCATACGCTGCTGGTCGGCCGGCGTCCCATGGCCGAGCGGCTCGCCATCGTTGCCGATGGGACTCGCGATCTTGCCACGAAGCTCCGCGCATGGCTGCGCGGTGAGCGGGCGGAGGGCGTCCACCGCGCAGTGGCATTGCCCTCGGACGAGAGCGGCACTGCAGCGCTGGCGGACGATTGCCGCCGGATTGCCGCTGCCCTTGCAGCCTCGCAAGGGGCGGATGGCGATGCCTGGCGCGACGGGCTGCAGCAGCTTGCCGGCGCCTGGGTCAAGGGCGCTAAGATCGACGGGACCGGACTGTTCGGCGCCGGCCGCCGCCGTGTGCCGCTGCCGGCCTCGCCGCTTGCCGGAAAATCCTATTGGGTGACCGAGGCGCCGCGGGAAGCGGACAAGCCGCTGGCATCGCGGCCGATGACGGCTGAGGCGCCTCGCACCGCGCAACGATCCGCGCCTATTGCCTCTGCCGAGCCGGCGGTGCCGCTGCACCTTGCCGAGCCGGCCGCGCTTGCCGGCCCCTATGCCGTGAGCGCAAGGGAGAGGGTTCCGGTGGTGCTTGCCCCGCTGGAGGTCGCCATTGTCTCCCATGCGGCGCAGCCTTTGCAGGAGACGGGCGGGGTGCGCCTTGCCGGCGATCAGGGCGGCGTGCGCCGGCTCGAGCTGACGGGGCGCTGGAGCGCCGCGACACGGCGCGAGCTGGAGCGCGCGCTGCGCGAGGCGGGAGAGGACGCGACGCTTCGCGCAGTCATCGTCCGGGGCGGCGAGGCGTGGAATTCTTCTGGCGCAGCCGCCGGCAACACGATCACCACCGCGCTGCTCGACTGCCCGTTGCCGGTGGTCGCCGTCCTCGAAACCGCAGTCGCGGGAGACGGTGCGGCGTCCGCGCTGCTGGCCGATTTCGTCATGCGTGCCGGCGGCGCGGCCATCTCGTCCGTGCCGGTTCTGCCGGATGGGCTGCCCTGGCAGCTCGCGGCGCGCCGGATCGAGAGGGGAGTGGAAGCCGTTGCCGCGAACCGCGTCGAGGCTGCCGCAATGGAGCTTGCCGCTTCCATCGCCGAGGCGCCGCGCGATGCGCTGGTGCTGCTGAAGGCGCATATGCGCAAGGCGATGCCGCAGCTTGTCGGCGCGGAGCTCACAGGATCGCCGGAGCAAGACCGCTTGCGGCAGCTCATGCGCGATGCGGGAGCCTCGGGCACGCCTGCGATGTCTTCGCGCCGGGTGCCGCTGGCGACCCCGGTGATGGAACTGGAAGCCTTCCCGGACGGCGTCGTGCTGCTGCGCATGCTGGAGCGCGCGGGCCGCAACACCTTCACCACCGCCTTCATGGACGGGATCGAGGAAGCCTTTGCCGCCATTGCCGCGATGCCGGAGGCCAAGGCCGTCGTCCTGACCGGTCATGACGGCTACTTCGCCTGCGGCGGCACCTCTGAAGGTCTGACCGAGTTGCAGGCCGGCGAAGCGCGCTTCACCGACCGGCGCATCTACAGCCTGCCGCTCGCCTGCTCGCTGCCGGTGATCGCCGCCATGCAGGGGCACGGCATCGGCGCCGGCTGGTCGCTCGGCCTTTATTGCGACGCGGCGATCTTCGCGACCGAAGGGCTCTATCACAGCAATTATCTCTGGTACGGCTTCACGCCGGGCGCAGGCGCGACGCTGATCTTCCCGCACCGGCTGGGCGACGATCTCGGCCGGGAAGTGCTGTTCAGCGCGCGCGAATATCGCGGCCGCGAGCTGGCCGGCCGGGCGCCGCATCTCGATGTGCTGCCGGCCGCGCGGGTGCTGGACGAGGCGCTGGCACGGGCGCATGCACTGGCCCGCCAGCCGAAGGCGGAGCTGATTGCGGCGAAGGCGGAAGGGGCGGCCACCGTCGCCCGGCATCTCGACGAGGTGTTGGAGCGCGAGTTCGCCATGCATCAGACGACCTTCATCGGCAATGCCCGCGTCCGCGCCCGCATCGCGGAGAAATTCGGCGACGTGCCGCCGCCGCGAGCGACGATCCCCTCCGCCGGGCGTGCGGACCTGCGGCCGACTATCCGCGAGCGGCTTGTCGCCTCGCTCGCCGAGGACCTGATGATCGACGCGGGCGAGATCCGCGACGCGGCTGGGTTCCTGGACCTCGGTCTCGACTCGATCCTCGCCGTCACCTGGATCCGCAAGCTCAACGCGCTGTTCAGGATCGAACTGCCGGCGACCGCCGTCTACGCGCACCCGACGGTCGGTGCGCTGGCCGATCATGTCGCGACGCTCGTTCCGTCCTCGGCGGTTCCGCAGCCCGTGCCTGCGCCGGCAGCACCGGTTGTCGAGGTCGCCCCGCCGCCCGCAACGGGCGGGGCCGACGCGCATCAGGCAGGGATCCGCGAGCGGCTTGTCGCCTCGCTCGCCGAGGACCTGATGATCGACGTGGGCGAGATCCGCGACGACGCCGGGTTCCTGGAGCTCGGTCTCGACTCGATCCTCGCGGTCACCTGGATCCGCAAGCTGAACGCGCTGTTCGGCATCGATCTGCCGGCAACCGCGGTCTATGCGCATCCGACCGTCGGGGCGCTGACCCGCCATGTGGCGGACCTGGCCCCGGTCAAAGCTCCCGCCCCGCTCGCCACCCCGCCCGCCACCCCGGCCGTCTCCCAGATCGCGGCTCCGCCGCCGCCCGCGCCAGCCGCTGCCGCCGTCGCTGCACCCGCTCCGAAGTCCGACGAGCCGCCCGCCGTCGCGATCATCGGCGCGTCCGGGGTCTTCCCCAAGGCCGGCGATCTCGACGCCTTCTGGCGCAACATCCGCGAGGGACGCGACTGCATCGAGGAGGTGCCGCCCTCCCGCTGGGATGTCGCGCGCTTCTATCATCCCGACCCGGCGCATCCCGGCTCGTCCTATTGCAAGTGGATGGGCGCGCTTGATGGGGTCGACCTGTTCGACGCCCGCTTCTTCGGCATCACTCCGCGCGAGGCGGAGCTGATGGACCCGCAGCAGCGTCTGTTCCTGCAGGTCGCTTGGCACGCGATCGAGGATGCGGCCATCGATCCGCAGGCCTTGGGCGGCCAGAACTGCGGCATCTATGTCTCCTCCGGCCCGAGCGGTTACGAAGACCTGATCGAGGAGCGCAACGCCTACAGCCTGCTCGGCAGCTCCGGCTCGATCCTCGCCGCGCGCATGTCCTACCTGCTGGATCTTCGCGGCCCGAGCCTGTCGATCGACACGGCCTGCTCCAGTTCGCTGGTGGCGATTGCCGAGGCCTGCGAGAGCCTCGCTGCCGGCACCTGCGACATGGCACTGGCGGGCGGTGCCTGCGTTCTCATTGGCCCGAAGATGTTCATCGACACGTCCAAGGTCGCGATGCTGTCGAAGGACGGCCGCTGCTTCACCTTCGATGCCCGCGCCAACGGCTTCGTGCCGGGCGAGGGCGTCGGCGCCGTGCTGCTGAAGCGGCTGGACGACGCCTTGCGCGACGGCGATCCGATCCGCGCGGTCCTTCGCGGCTGGGGCACCAATCAGGACGGCCGCACCAACGGCATCACCGCGCCCAACCCGCAGGCCCAGACTGCGCTGATGCGCTCCGTGCAGGCCCGTTTCGGCATCGATCCGGCGACCATCGGCCTCATCGAATGTCACGGCACCGGCACCCCGCTCGGCGATCCCATCGAGATCGAGGGCCTGCGCGACGCCTTCCACGGCGTGCCGGCGGAGACCGACTGCCGCATTGGTTCGGTGAAGAGCAATATCGGCCATTGTCTCGCCTCCGCCGGTGTTGCCGGTGCGCTGAAGGCGATGCTCGCCCTGGAGCAGGCCGAACGGCCGCCGGTGGTGAACTTCGACAGTCTGAACCCGCATATCTCGCTGAAGGGCACGCCCTTCGCGCTGACCCATGCGGCGGAGCCGTGGCCGGCGAAAGGCAGTGCGCCGCGCCGCGCCGCCGTCAGTTCGTACGGCTTCAGCGGCACCAATGCGCATCTGGTGCTCGAAGAGGCGCCGGCCCCGGCGAGGCTGCCGGCGTCGTCCGGCCCCTGGCTGCTGGTCCTGTCGGCGCGGGACCGCGAGCGCTTGCAGGACTATGCCGCAGGTCTCGAGCGCTTCGTCGCGGCGACGCCGGACCTTGATCTCGGCGCGCTGGCGCAGACGCTGCAGGTCGGGCGCACGGCGTTCGCCAGCAGGCTCGCCGTTGCCTTTACAGGCCGCGAGGACATGTTGCGTGCGCTCGCCTCGGTCGCGGCGGGGCATCCGCTCGCCGGGGTGCATGTCTCCGAAGGCGACCGCTCGGCGACCGCACCGTTCGAGGCGGACGCGGAGGCGAGGGCGCTTGTCGCGCGCTGGCTCGCCTCCGGCGAGAGGGACCGCCTGTCGCGTGTCGGCGAACTCTGGGCCAAGGGGCTTGCCGTCGACTGGTCGGTCCTGCCGCCGCAAGGCCGCCTGCGACTTCCGGGCTATCCCTTTGCCGGCGAGCGCTATTGGGTCGAGCCGGGCGAGAGAGCCGAGACAGCCGAGGCGGCAACCGTCGTGCCGCCCGCGCTGCAAGCCCATCCGTTGCTGGACGGCGCCGCGACACGTGGCGAGATCGCGCGCTTTTCCGTCTCGCTCACCGGCGATGAGCCTTATCTCACCAGCCATCTGTCCGCCGACCGGCGGCTGGTCCTCGGTCTCTTCCTGCCCGAACTGGCGCGCGGGGCGCTGGAGCGGGCCGGCGGCCACGCGGTGCAGGGGCTGCGGCATCTGCTGTGGGGGGCACCGCTTGCCGTCAACGGCCACGCGAGGCATCTGACGGTCGTGGTCGGCGACGACGGGCAGGGGCTGCTCTATCGTGTCGTGGCGGACGGCGAGGAAGCCGCGCCCTGGCATTTTGGTGCGGCGGTCGCAGAGGATGAGCTTCCGCCACGGCCGGCTAGGGTGGAACGGCTCG
The DNA here is from genome assembly GCF_900185735.1 of Stappia sp. P2PMeth1. Classification (NCBI taxonomy): domain Bacteria; kingdom Pseudomonadati; phylum Pseudomonadota; class Alphaproteobacteria; order Hyphomicrobiales; family Stappiaceae; genus Stappia; species Stappia sp. P2PMeth1. Next base: position 209,635 of record NZ_FYAW01000035.1, read on the forward strand.
CGCCCGCTGCCGGCGCCGACCTCGGCGAGGCCTATCGCGCCTTCGCCGAGCGCTGCGCCATCCATTCGGGACCGCCCGCGCCCGAGGCCGCGAGTGTCGGGAGGGTGAGCCTTGTCGGGGATCGGCTCGTCGCCGAACTCCGTCGCCCGCGCGGCGAGACAGGCTCGGCGGGCGCCATGCTGTTCGATCCGGCGTGGCTGGATGCGGCCTGGCGGCTGCTGGCCTTCCGGCTCGGCGGGCATCTGGCCGAGGCCGCGGCTGCCGCCCTTTCGGCGCCCGTTGCCATCGAGAGCATGTTCGCCTGGGCGAGTGCCGGCGAGCGGGCCGTGCTTCATGTGGAGGGCGGCAACGGCCTCCCGCTGGTTCTTTCCCTTTACGACGACGAGGGCAATGCGTGCATGGTGATGCGGGACGTGCGGCTGGGATCGCCGGAGGCCGGCGGCAGCCGGATCGGTCTGACCAGGGAGGCGGCGCGATGAGTGACAAGATCGCGATCATCGGCGGCGGCCCGACCGGCATCGGCGTCGCGCGCGAGCTGATCGAGGACGGGTTCGCCGTCGATCTCTACGAGGCCGAGGCCGATCTCGGCGGCGTGTGGAACGCGGAGGCCCCTTGCGGGCGCGCCTATGCCTCGCTTCACCTGATCTCGCCGAAATTCAACACCCAGGTGCCGGACTTCCCGATGCCGGAGGACTATCCGGCCTATCCCAACCATCGCCAGATGCTGGCCTATATCCGCGACTATGCCCGCGCGCATGGCGTCTACGAGCGCGCCCGCTTCAACGCCGCCGTCGAGCGGCTGGAGCCGCAGGCGGGCGGCTGGCGTCTGCGCTCCGCCGCCGGGCACGACGAGACCTATCCGCTGGTAATCGTCTGTAACGGATTGCAGCGGGTGCCGCGCTTCCCCGATACGGCGAACCTCGGAACCTTCACCGGCGAGGTGCTGCACGCCCGCGACTACAAGAGCGCCGAGCAGTTCAAGGATCGGCGCGTCCTCGTCGTCGGCGGCGGCAATTCCGGCTGCGACATCGCCGTCGATGCGGTGCGCACGGCCGCTTGCGTGCATCACAGCACCCGCCGCGGCTACTACTACCAGCCGAAATTCATCAACGGGAAGCCGACCCCGCAATGGATGATGGAGCTCGGCAACAAGTTCGCCACCCGCGAGGAAACGCTGGCCTATATCGAGGAGGTGTTCCGCTTCGCTGGCTATGACGGCGCCGACTACGGCTTGCCGCGCCCGGATTATCCGCTGGATGCCGCCCATCCGGTGATGAACTCGCTGATCCTCTATCACATCGGCCATGGCGACATCATGCCGAAGGGCGACATCGCCGCGCTGGACGGCAATACGGTCTCCTTCGCCGACGGCAGCGCGGGCGAGTACGACACAATCCTCTACGCCACCGGCTACAGCCGCGATTTTCCCTTCCTCGACCGGGAGCTGCTGGAGTGGAAGGGCGAGATTCCGGACCTCTTCCTGCACTCGACCCCGCGCAACCATGACAGCCTGCTGTTCATGGGCTTCATCAATGCCGCCGGCGGGCTCGGCGACGGGCTGAAGACGCAAGGGCTCTTCGTGCGCAACTATGCCCGCGCCCTCTTCGCCCGCAGTGCTGGGCTCGAGCGCTTCCTGGCGGCGAAGAAGACCGACCAGCCGGATCTCGGGCAGGGCTATTTCATCGACAGCTACCGCCACCGGTGGGAGGCGGATCTGTGGAAGCTGCTGGCCCATATGCGCCGCTATCGCGACATGCTGGCGGAGGGCGATCCGGCACCGGGGCGCGCGCTGACGGAGGCGCTGGCGCCATGACCGACGACCGGCGGCCCGAGGACCTGAAGGCGCGCATGACGCGGCGACTCGACCAGGAACTGGTCGAGCGGGCCCGTGCACGCGCCGCCTCGCGCCGGCCGGAGCCTGAGGGCGTGAGCGCGCCGTCCGCGCCGGCAACGCTTGCCGCCCGGCTTGCCGAGGACGTGCACCGGCTGGCGTCGCAGGCGCTGCGCATCCCGCAGGACAAGCTCGACCCGACGGAGAACCTTGCCAATCTCGGCATCGATTCCATCGCGATCACCGAGGTGATGGCGCGCATCTCCCGTCATTTTGCGATCACCGTCGCCCCGACGACCTTCTTCGAGGCGAAGCATCTCGACGATCTCGCGGCGATCCTCCTCGCCCGCTACGGCAAGGCGGTGGAGGCGGCTTATGCTGCCCGCGCGCCCGAGCCGGCGCCGGCGAAGGTAGCTCCGGTGACTGCCCCGGCACAGCCTCTGCCCACCACCGGCACCGATGCCGCAGCCGACGTGCCGGAGGCATGGCTCGCCCGCCATCGCGCCTTCGCAACGGGGGAGGGAACCGTACGCTCCGGCGGAGCGGCGCGGCCCGCCCCGCAGCCTCTGGCGGCCGCGACCGCGACCGGCGAGCAGGTCCCCATCGCGGTGATCTCGATGGAGGGGCGCTTTCCGCAAAGCCCGGACCTTGAGACCTTCGCCGCGCATCTGGCCGCCGGCGACGACTGTATCGAGGAAGTGCCGGCGGATCGCTGGGACTGGCGCGCGGTCCATGGAGATCCGAAGAAGGGGCCTTTCACGGATGTGAAATATGGCGGCTTCACGCCCGGCCACGACCTGTTCGATGCGGCTTTCTTCAACATCTCGCCGCGCGAAGCCGAGCTGATGGACCCGCAGCACCGGCTGTTCATGGAATGCGTCTGGAGCCTGATCGAGAAGGCCGGGCATGCACCTGGCTCGCTTTCCGGGCGCAAGGTCGGGCTGTTCCTCGGCATCAACCTGCTCGACTACACCGACATGGTGAACCGGGCCGGTATCATGGATGCCCAGCAGCTCACCGGGCTCGGCCACGCCTTCTGCCCCAACCGGCTGTCCTTCCTGCTCGACATTCATGGCCCGAGCTCGGTCATCGACACGGCGTGCTCCAGCTCGCTCGTGGCGATCCACCGCGCGATCATGAGCATCCGCCATGAAGGCTGCGAGATGGCGATTGCCGGCGGCTCGAACCTGATGCTGTCGCCGATGCAGCACATCATGTTCTCGCAGGTCGGGATGATCACGCCCGATGGGCGCTGCAAGACGTTCTCGGCCGCCGCCAACGGCTATGCCCGTGCCGACGGCGTCGGTGCGGTGCTCTTGAAGCGGCTCGACCTTGCTGAGCGCGACGGCGACCCGATCCTCGGCGTCATCCGTGCGTCCGTCGAGCATCATGGCGGCGGGGCGACCTCGCTGACCGCGCCGAACCCGAAGGCCCAGGCCCGTCTGGTGGCGGAGGCGCATCGCCTCGCCGGCATCGACCCGCGCAGCGTCAGCCTGGTCGAGTGCCACGGCACCGGCACGCCGCTCGGCGATCCGGTCGAAGTGGAGGGGCTGAAGACCGCCTTTGCCGAGCTCTACCGCGAGCATGGCCTGCCCGCGCCGGCCGTGCCGCATATCGGCCTCGGCTCGGTCAAGTCGAACATCGGACACGCGGAAACCGCAGCGGGCGTTGCCGGGCTGATCAAGGTGCTGCTGGCGATGCGGGCCGGGACCTTGTTCCGGAGCCTCCATTGCGAGGAGCCGAATCCGCTGCTGGAGCTCGAGGGAAGTCCCTTCTACCTGTTGCAGGCCGCGCGACACTGGGACCGCCCGGTCGCCGACGGGATCGAGCAGCCGCGCCGCGCCGGGCTCAGCTCCTTCGGCGCGGGCGGCGCCAATGTCCATATGGTGATCGAGGAATATCGCGCGCCGCAGTCCGTGGCCGTGCCCGCGTCTTCTCCAGTGATCGTGCCACTGTCGGCCCGCACGCCGGACGCGCTGTCCGAGGCCATCCGCCGCCTGCGGCCGCATGTGGTGGCCGCGAACCTTGCCGATCTTGCCTGGACGCTGCAGGTCGGGCGCGACGCGATGCGCGAGCGGATCGCCTTCGTCGCCCGCGATACCGACGACCTTCTCCGCCAGATCGATGCCGTGCTGGCGGGGGAGGGCGGCGACGCGCTTCGCGGCACGGTTCCGCGCGGCCGGCGTGCCGACGAAACGCTGCTTGACCCCATCGGCCGCGATCCGCTCGACGTCGCCCGTGCCTGGGTCGGCGGCGCCGGCGTCGACTGGCAGCGGCTGCATGCGGGCGTGCCGCGCCGGCGCCTCGTGCTTCCCTCCTATCCGTTCCAGCGCAAGCGCTACTGGCTGCCGCTGGAAGCCGCGCCGGCGGCTGTCGCGCCCGGCCTGTCGCCGCAACCGGCCGGCGCCGGCACGTTCGAGATCGACCTGACGGGGCACGAGTTCTTCCTCGCCGACCACCGGATCGGCGGGCGGGCGGTCCTGCCCGGCGTTGCCTATCTGGAGCTGGTGCGGGCAGCGGCGGTAAAGGCAGGGATCGGACAGCCGCTCCTGCGTCAGGTCGTCTGGATGAGCCCGCTTGCCGTGGAACGCCCCGTGCGGGTGCGGGTGGTCTTCACCGGGGCCGCTGACGGTGCCCGCCGCGCCGAGGTGCTGAGCCTTGCGGCCGGCGAGGATCCGCGCCTGCATGCGCAGATGCTGGTGGCCGATGGTGTGTCTCAAGCCCCGGCCGCGTCCGATCTGGCGGCTTTGAGGCTGGCGCATCCGCGCATGATCCCGACGGAGCGGGTCTATGCCGCCTTTGGCGCCATGGGCCTTGCCTATGGTCCCGGCCACAAGGCGATCCTGTCGCTTGCCCTTGGGCGCGACGCGAACGGTGAGCGCTCGGTGCTGGGCCATCTCTGCCTGCCGGACGCGGTGGCGGCGACGGCCAACGCCTACGCCCTGCATCCGAGCTTGCTGGACGGCGCCTTCCAGGCGGCCATCGGCCTCGTCATGGAGGAGGACGGCACGGCGCCGAAAGGCGCAGCGCTGCCCTTCGCCATCGAGGCGGTCGAGATCTTCGGCCCGCTCGACACCGACCTTTGGGTGCATATCCAGCCGCGCCCCGCGTCCGGCGGCGATCCCCGCACGCGGCGCATGGACCTGCTGCTGCTGGACGATGCCGGCACGGCGCGCGTCGCCCTGCGCGGCTTTGCGACCCGCAGCTATGTCGAGGCGCCGCCTCAGGACACCCCGTGCTTCGTGCCGGTCTGGCGTCCCGTCGAGGGGGAGGGCGGAGCAAGCCGGCCCGCCCGGCACCTCGTGCTCGTCGTGCCGGAGGCCGCCAACCGCGAGGAACTGGCCCGGCATCTCCCCGGCGCCGAGATCAGACCGCTTGCGGGCGCACCCGGACAGGATCCTGCCGCACGCTTCGAGGCGGCGGCCCTCGATCTGCTCGACGCGCTGAAGGCACAGACAGGCGGCGCGCTCGTGCAGGTGCTGGTGCCGGACGCGGAGGGGCATGGGGCGCTGTCCGGCCTCGTCGGCCTGCTGCGCAGCGCTGCGCGCGAGCAGTCCGGGCTGACCGGCCAGTTGATCGCGCTGGCGCCGGGCCTCGACCCCGCCTCGGTCGCCGCGCATCTCTTGCAGGCGGCCGGCCATCTTCCGCTCGACCGCTTCCGCGCCGGACCGGACGGCCTTGCCGCCGAGATATGGGAAGAGGATAGGAAAGAGATCGGCGGCAGCGCCCTGCCGCTGCGCGACGACGGCGTCTATCTGATAACCGGCGGGACCGGCGGTCTCGGCCGGCATCTGGCGCGGGCGATCCTTGCCTCAGCCCCGAATGCGAAGGTGGTGCTTGCCGGCCGGAGCGCCGCCGCGCATGCCGAAGGCAGGTTGTCCTATGCAGCGGCCGATCTCTCCGACCCGCAGTCCGCGCAGGCGCTGGTGGAGGGGATCCGCGCTCAGCATGGCCGCCTGGATGGCGTGTTCCATGCCGCCGGCGTGTTGCGCGACGAGGCGCTGAAGAAGAAGACGGCGACGCAGTTGCAGGAGGTCTTCGCGCCGAAAGTGCGCGGCCTTGTCAATCTCGACCGGGCCCTCGGGGCCGCGCCTCTCGACTTTCTGGTGCTCTTCTCGTCGATCTCGGGCGTGCTGGGTAATCCGGGGCAGGCCGACTATGGCGCGGCCAACGCCTTCCTCGATGGTTTCGCCGAGGAGCGCGAGGCCCGGCGCCGGCGCGGCGCATGTCATGGCCGCGCGCTCTCCGTCGCCTGGCCGCTATGGCGCGATGGCGGCATGGGCATGGATGCCGCCAGCGAGGCCCTAATGCGCCGGACCACCGGCCTCGTTCCGCTGGAAACCGGAGCCGGGCTTGGCGTTCTCGCTGCCCTGCTGGCCGGCGAGATCGCGCCGGGTGCCGCCCGCGTGCTGGTAACAGCGGGCGAGCGCGAGCGCATCCGCGATCTCGTTACCCGCACCGCCATCCGCCCGCAGGCGAAAGCCGAGAGCGCGCCGAAGCCCGCCGCCGCCGTCGACACCGACGATCTCCGGCTCCGGGTCCTGCGCGCGGTCACCGAGGAGGCCGGCGCGATCCTCAAGGTCGCGCTCGACGATCTCGACGCGGATGTGGAACTGACCGAATACGGCTTTGATTCCATCAGCTTCACCCAGTTCGCCAACCGGCTGAACGACCGCTTCGGCCTCGACCTGACGCCGACCCTGTTCTTCGAGCATCCCGTGCTGGAAACGCTCGCCGCGCATCTGGCGGAGCGTCATGCCGCGGCGATGATCGCCGTCCTCGGCGGCGCGCCGGCACCTGAGGCCTTGCTGCCGGTTGCGCCAACGGGTCCCGCGCCGGCGCCCGTCGCCGCGACCGTCCCTCGTCCCGCGGCTGGAGCCGAGATCGCCTCCGGGGCCGTTGCCATCATCGGCATGAGCGGCATCTTCCCCGGCGCCCCGGATGTCGCTTCCTTCTGGCGGAACCTCGTCGAGGGTCGCGACTGCATATCCGAGGTTCCGGCCGAGCGCTGGGACTGGCGCGACTGGTGGGGCGATCCGCAGCGCGAACCCGGCCGCACCAATGTCAAATGGGGCGGCTTCATCGGCGAGCGGCTTGCGGAGTTCGACGCCGCCTTCTTCGGCATCTCCGCGCCGGAAGCGCGGATGATCGACCCGCAACAGCGCCTGCTGCTGACCGAGGCCTGGCGGGTGATGGAGGATGCCGGCTACGCGCCCTCGCGCCTTGCCGGTTCCCGCACCGGCGTCTTCCTCGGCACGGCGGACACCGGCTACAGCCGGCTGGTCGCGGCCTCCGGCAGCGGCGTTGAAGGCTACTCGATGACCGGCCTTGCCCCCTCGCTCGGGCCCAACCGGATCAGCTATTACTACGATTTCCACGGCCCCAGCGTTGCCGTCGAGACCGCCTGCTCCAGCGCCCTGGTCGCCGTGCACCGCGCCGTCGAGGCGATCCGCTCGGGCCATTGCGATGCGGCCATCGCCGGCGGCATCAACGCCCTGCTCCTGCCGGAAGCCTTTGTCGGCTTCTCCCGCGCCGGCATGCTGTCGCCCGACGGGCGCTCCAAGCCGTTTTCGGATGCGGCCAACGGCTATGCGCGCGGCGAGGGCGTCGGCCTCGTCTTCCTCAAGCCGCTGGAAGCGGCCGAGCGCGATGGCGACGACATCATCGCCGTCATCCGCGCCTCGGCGGAAAACCACGGCGGCCACGCAGCCTCCCTGACGGCGCCCAACCCGAAGGCGCAAGGAGAGCTGCTGCGCAGCGCCTATCGCGCCGCCGGCTTCGATCCGCGCACCGTCGGCTATATCGAGGCGCACGGCACCGGCACGCCGCTCGGCGATCCGATCGAGGTCGAGGCCCTCTCCGCCGCCTTCGCCGATCTCGCGCGAGAAGCGGAGGTGCGTTTCGGCCCTGGCGTCGCGCCCTCCTGCGGCATCGGCTCGGTCAAGTCGAACATCGGTCATCTGGAGCTTGCCGCCGGCATTGCCGGGCTGATCAAGGTGCTGCTGCAGATCCGTCACGGCGAGATGGCCGCCACGCTCCATTGCGACCGGCTCAACCCCTATCTCAAGCTGGAGGGCAGCCCCTTTTATGTCGTGCGCGAGCCGCGCGACTGGCCGCGCATCCGCGACGGGTCTGGCCGCGAGCTGCCGCGCCGGGCCGGCGTCAGTTCCTTCGGCTTTGGCGGCAGCAACGCCCATGTCGTGCTGGAGGAATATGTCGCCGCGCCGGTGACCCGGCCGGCCGAGACCGGCGCGCCGGCCGTGCTGGTTCTCTCCGCCCGCAGCGAGGACCAACTGCGGACGATGGCGAGCGATCTGCGCCGCCATCTGGACGAGGCGGGAGATGCGGTCTCGCTGGCCGATGTCGCCCACACGCTGCAGGTGGCGCGCGATGCCATGGAGCACCGCCTTGCCTTCGTCGCCAGCGGCAGCAGTGAGGCGATCCGGCGGCTCGACGCTTTCCTTGCCGGAGAGGAGACGGGCGGTCTGCATCTCGGCCGGGTGCGGCCCAACCGCGCTGTCATCTCGGTGCTGGAAGGCGATGCCGACCTGAGGCAGGCCGCCGCCGGCCTCGTCTCGCGCGGTCGGCATGATGAACTGCTGGCCCTGTGGGTGCGCGGGCTCGATGTGGACTGGACGCAGCTTCCCGGCAGCGCCGGGCGCAGGCGTGTGCGGCTTCCGGGCTATCCTTTCGCCCGCACGCGCCACTGGGTGCGCGGCGGCGAATCCGCATCGGCGAGTGCCGCAGGCCTGTTGTTGGAGGGGAGCGAGAGCTTCCTGCGCGATCATCTCGTCGGCGGACGGAAAGTCCTCCCCGGCGTCGTCCAGTTCGAACTTGTGCGGGCCGAGCTCGAACGGCGCGGGTTTGCGGACCTGCCGCTGGAATTCACCGGACATGTCTGGTCGCGCCCGGTCGCCGTCGATGTGGCGCCCGTGCGGCTTCAGGTCGAGATGGACGAGGCCGGCGACGGCTATCGTCTTGTGACCTCCGGCCGCGAGGGCCGGCGGGTGCATGGCGAGGGCCGCGTTCGCGCGGCGCCGGACATCGTGCTGCCGCCGATCGATCTCGATGCCCTGCGCGGAGCCATGTCCGGCGCGGTCGATCCGTCCGGGCTCTATGCCCGGTTCGAGGCGCTGGGCCTCGGCTACGGTCCCGCCCACCGGCCGATCACCTATCTTGCGACCGGCAATGGCTGCGTGCTTGCGAGGCTCGAACTCCCGGCAGCCGCAACGGACGGCATGGCCCTGCATCCGTCGATGCTGGACGGCGCGCTGCAGTCGCTGCTGGCGCTCGCAGCGGGCGACGATGCGGCGCTCGCCGTGCCCTATGCCCTGCGCCGCCTCGTCGTCGTAGGCCCGACGGAACCGGCCATGTGGGCGGTCGGCGAACGGGACGGGGCCACGCACACGCTCCGGCTCTGCGACGAAACGGGTCGTATTCTGGCGCTTTTCGAGGGCTTCGCCGCCCGCACCGTCAGCCCGTCGGCGCCTGTCCGCCCACGGCTCGAAGAGGCGCCTTCATCGAGGTCGGCGGAGGTGTCAGCCGCCGCCCTCGACCGCGTGACCGCCATCGCCGCGCGCGTCTTGGAAGTCGACCCGTCCGCCCTCGACACGGAGACGGAGCTCGGCGAGTTCGGCTTCGATTCCATCACGATGACCGGCTTTGCCGCCGCCATCAACGATGAGCTCGACCTCTCGCTGACGCCGGCGGATTTCTTCGAATTCGCAACGCTTGCCCGTCTCGCACGCCATGTCGCCGGGCTGATCGGCCCGGATGTCGCGGCCGGCTCCGCGCCGACCACCACGCTGGCGGAGCCGGCCCAGCCCGTGCCGGTGCCTCGCCAATCGGCACGTGAAACGCTTGCGCCCCTGCGCGATGAGCCGCTGCCGGACGATCCGGTCGTCATCGTCGGGCTGAGCTGCGCCTTCCCGCTGGCGCGCAATGCCGATGCCTTCTGGCAGAACCTCGTTTCGGCGCGCGACTGCATCACCCGCATTCCGCCCGACCGCTGGGACTGGCAGGAGGTCGACGGCGACCCCAAGGCGGATCCCGGCAAGACCAACATCCATTGGGGCGGCTTCATCGACGGCGTCTTCGAGTTCGACCCGCTGTTCTTCAGCATCTCGCCGCGCGAAGCCAAGCTGATGGACCCGCAGCAGCGGCTGATGATGATGCATGCCTGGAACGCCATCGAGGATGCCGGCCATTCGCCGCGCGATCTCGCCGGGCGTAAGGTCGGGGTCTTTGTCGGCACCTCGTCGAGCGGCTATCGCGAGCTCATCGGCGAGGACACCGGCGGCGAAGGGTATGTCGCCACCGGCGCGGTGCCCTCGGTCGGGCCCAACCGCATCAGCTATTTCCTCGACCTGCATGGGCCGAGCGAGCCGGTGGAGACCGCCTGTTCCAGCTCCCTCGTCGCGCTGCATCGCGCGGTCCGCTCGATCCGCGACGGCGACTGCGAGATGGCGCTGGTCGGCGGCGTCAACACCATCGTCACGCCGGAAGCGCATATCAATTTCGCCAAGGCCGGCATGCTGTCGCCCGACGGGCGCTGCAAGACCTTCTCGGCGCAAGCGAATGGCTATGTGCGCGGCGAGGGGGCGGGCATGATCCTCGTTCGCCGTCTCTCGGACGCGCTGCGCGACGGCGATCCGATCCTGGCTGTCATTCGCGGCACGGCGATCAATCACGGCGGGCGGGCGAATTCGCTGACCGCGCCCAATACGCAGGCGCAGGCCGATCTGCTGCGCGCCGCCTATCGCGATGCCGGCATCGACCCGTCCACCATCGGCTATGTCGAGGCCCACGGCACGGGCACCGCGCTTGGCGATCCGGTCGAGATCAACGCGCTCAAGACCGTTTTTGCAGGGATCGGCGCCGAGGGCTCCTGCGGCATCGGCTCGGTCAAGACCAATATCGGCCATCTGGAACTTGCCGCCGGCATCGCGGGGGTCGCCAAAGTGTTGTTGCAGATGCGGCATCGACGGCTGGTGCCGAGCCTGCATTGCGACACGCTCAATCCGTATATCGAGTTTGCCGGCACGCCGTTCGAGGTTGTCCGGCAGGAGCGATCCTGGACGGCTTTGCGCGATGCGAGGGGGCGCGAACTGCCGCTGCGGGCGGGCGTCAGCAGCTTCGGCTTCGGCGGCGTCAACGCCCATGTTGTGCTGGAGGACTACCCGTCCGCGCCGCCCTCCGCCGCCGTAGTGCCCGCACCGCAGCTCATCGTCCTGTCCGCCCGCGATGCCGCGCGTCTCGAAGACCGGGCGCGGGATCTGGCGGAAGCGCTCGCGAGCGGGTGCTTCACCGACGCCGATCTTGTCGACCTTGCCTTCACCCTGCGCATCGGCCGCACGCCGATGAAGCAGCGCCTTGCCTTCGTCGCGCGCTCTCTGACGGAGGTGAGCGACACGCTGCGAGCCTTCCTGGACGGCGTTCCTCTGCCCGGCCTTCATCTCGGGCAGGCGCGTGCGGAGGTCCGCCTTCCGCCGGCGCAGTCGCTTGAGGACTGGGCCCGGCACTTCGTGCAAGGCGGCGACCTTGCCGGGTTCGGCGAGGCGTCCGCGCCGCGCCGCCGTCTGCGCCTGCCGGCCTATCCCTTCGCCCGCGAGGTCTACCGCGTCGCCGCCCCGGCCATGTCTGCCGTGCCGGCGACAGCAGCGCGCGACCCCGCAGTGTCCGAGCTCGCCGGCCGTCTCTTCGCTCGCCGTCTTGAGGCGTCGGCCTTCTATCTGCGCGATCATCGCTTCCGGGACATGCCGATCCTGCCCGCGGCTATGGGGCTGGAGCTTGCACGCGGTGCCTTTGTGGCCGCCGGCGGCGGCGATTCCGTGCGGCTGGAGAGCGTGACATGGCGCCGGCCGCTGGAGCTCGCCTCCGGCTCGGTCGAGGTGCGGCTGCCGCTGGAAGAGGGCGAAGCTGGCGCCAAAAGCTTCCGCCTGCTTTCGGGAACCGAGGCCGAGCACATGCGCGGCAGCATCGTCCCCCTGCCGGCCGGCTCTGCGCCGATGCATCTCGATCTTGCCGCCCTGCACGGCCGCCTCCCGCGCGTGCTCGACCGCGACTGGCTCTATGCCAGCTATGCCGCGCTTGGCCTCTCCTACGGTCCCACCTTCCGCTGTGTCCTTGAGATGCAGGCCGGCGACGGCGAGGCTCTGGCCCGGCTGCGGCTGCCGGTGGCCGCCCGTGGCGGCGAGGCGTTCCATCTGCACCCTGCGATGCTCGACGCTGCCTTCCATTCGGCGCTCGGCCTCTTCCACGGCGAGCCCGGCGGCACGGCGGCGCTGCCCTTCGCGCTGGAGCGGATGGACGTCTTCGGCCCGACCGACGAGGAGATGTGGGCGCATCTGCGCGAGCAGCCGGCCGCAAACGGCCTGCGCCGCATCGACATCGATCTTGCCGATGGTGCGGGCAACGTTCGCGTCGCGATCCGTGGCTTCACCCTGCGCCTGGTGAGGAGCGCCCCGGCGCCGGAGGAGACACGCGCGCCGGCGGAGCGGGAAGCCGCCCCCTCGCTGGCCGCAAGAGCCGAGCGCTATCTCGCGGAGGTCGTGGCGCGGGAGACCGACATTCCGCGCGCCGACATCGATCCTGAGGCCGCATTGGAGATCTACGGCATCGATTCCGTACTGATCACCCGGCTCACGGATGAACTCGCCAAGGTGTTCGGCCCGCTCTCCAGCACCCTGTTCTTCGAGCACCAGACGCTGGCCTCGCTGGCCCGGCATTTCGCGTCGGCCCATGCGGACAGGCTGTCGGAGATCCTGGGGGAGGCGCCCGCCGATGCGCTCCCGGCGATCGCCGCGCCCGCCACTCCGCCCCTCCGTGAGCGCAGGGGCGAGGCAAGGGACGAGCCGATCGCCATCATCGGCCTTGCCGGGTGCTATCCCGGTGCGAGCGACGTCGAGGCCTTCTGGCAGAACCTTGCGGCGGGGCGCGACTGCATCACCGAGATCCCGGCTGAGCGCTGGGATCACGCAAGGTTCCACGATCCGGACGGCCGGGGCGGGTTGCCGCGCGGCAAGTGGGGCGGGTTCGTCGACGATTTCGACCGCTTTGACCCGCTGTTCTTCAACATCTCGCCGCGCGAGGCGCCCTATATCGATCCGCAGGAGCGGCTGTTCCTGCAATGCGCCTGGGAAACGCTGGAGGACGCCGGCTACACCCGCGCCAATGTTGCACCGGCCACGGAGGGCATGGCGGGCGGCGATGTCGGCGTCTTCGTCGGTGTCATGTACGAGGAATACCAGCTCTACGGCGCGCAGAGCACAGCCGCCGGCCGGCCGCTCGCCCTGTCCGGCAGCGCCGCCTCCATCGCCAACCGGGTCTCCTATTTCTGCGACTTTCACGGCCCCAGCATGGCCGTGGACAGCATGTGCTCGTCCTCGCTGACGGCGATCCATCTGGCCTGCGAGGCCCTGCGCGCCGGCGATTGCCGTGTCGCCCTCGCCGGCGGTGTCAACCTGACCCTGCATCCCAACAAGTATCTGGCGCTGGCGCAGGGGCGTTTCCTGTCGAGCACCGGGCGCTGCGAGAGCTTCGGCGAGGGCGGCGACGGCTATGTGCCGGCCGAAGGCGTCGGCGCGGTGCTGCTGAAGCCGCTGTCGCGCGCCATCGCCGATGGCGACCGCATCCACGGCGTCATTCGCGCCTCGGCGCTGAACCACGGCGGCAAGACCAACGGCTATACCGTGCCGAACCCGCTGGCGCAGGCCGCCGTCATCGGCCGCGCCATGCAGCGCGCCGGCGTGCGCGCCGGGGACATCGGCTATGTCGAGGCGCATGGCACCGGCACCAGCCTCGGCGATCCCATCGAGATCGCTGCCCTGTCTCGCGCCTATCGCCGGGAGACGGAGGCTCGCGGCTTCTGCGCCATCGGTTCGGTCAAGTCCAACATCGGCCATGGCGAGAGCGCGGCCGGCATCGCCGGCCTGACCAAGGTCTTGCTGCAGTTCCGCCATGGCCGGCTGGCGCCTTCGCTGCATTCGGCAAGGCTCAACCGCGAGATCGATTTCGCCGCCTCGCCCTTCCGCGTCCAGCAGCGCCTGGAGGACTGGCCGCGGCGGCGGGACGGGCAGGGCAATGAGATCCCGCGTCTCGCCGCGCTCTCCTCCTTCGGCGCCGGCGGCTCGAACGCCCATCTGATCATCGAGGACTGTCCGGCGCCCGCTCACCGGGAGGCAATGCCCTCCCGCGCGGTCTATCCGTTCTCCGCCCGCGAGGCCGGGCAGTTGCGCCAGGTGCTGGAGCGGTTCCGCGCCCGCCTCGACACCCTGTCCGAGGGCGAGCTGTTCGCCGCCGCGACCACGCTGCAGGACGGGCGCGAGGCCTTCGAGGAGCGGCTTGCCCTCGTCGCAGGCGACAAGGCGGACTTGGCCCGCCTGCTCGACGCGGCGTTGCGGGGCGGCGAGGGGGCCGGTGTCTGGCGCGGCCGCGCCGCGCGCAGCCACGGGATGCAGACGGCGCCGGGATCGCTGGAAGCGGCCGCTGCTGCCTGGGTCGGCGGTGCCTTGGTCGACTGGGCGCGGCTGCGCGGCGGCGCCCGTCCCGCCCGCATCGGCCTGCCGGCCTATCCCTTCGCCCGCGAGCGCTACTGGCTGCCCGAGGGCGCCGCCGCGGAGCATCGCGCGCCGGCTCCGACGCCGGCGCCGGCCCTGCCGCTGCTGGTCCGCCCGCACTGGCGGGAGACGGACCCGCCGGTCGCCGCCAGCGCCCCTGATCGGCATGTCGTCGTCCTCTGCGGTGCGGCGGACGAAACTACCTCCCGCCTGCGCTCCCAGATGCCGCAAGCCCGGATCGTGGCGCTGGAGAGCCGCAGCACCGACGAGGGCGAGCGCTTCGCCGATCACGCCGCGCACCTGCTGGCGCTGCTCAAGCAGGAGATGACGAGCCGCTCGCGGCCCACCGTCCTGCAGCTCGTGCTTCCCGTGGAGAGTACCCTCGCCGAAGGGCTAGCCGGCCTGCTGCGCTGCGCGCGCCTGGAGCACCGCGATCTGGCGTGTCAGGCGATCTCGCTCGATCCCGTCCGGCCCGATCTCGCCGGTCTGCTGGCGCATGAGGCCGCCCTCGCGCAGACCGATCACGACATCCGCTACAACCGGGACCAGCGCCTGCTGCGTGTGTGGCGGGAGATCGAGACCGACACGGGCGAACTGCCGTCGCCGTGGAAGCCGGACGGCATCTATCTGGTCACCGGCGGGGCTGGCGGTGTCGGCCTGCATCTCGCCGCCGACATCCTCGCCAAGGCGCCCGGCGCCACCGTATGGCTCACCGGCAGGTCGCCGCGCTCCGCCGCGCTGGGCGAGACCCTTGCCCGCTTCGGCCCGCGCGCCGTCTACCGTCAGGCGGATGTCACCGACCGCGCGGCGATGGGCGCGCTGGTCGCGGAGATCCGCGCGGCGCATGGCCGTCTCGATGGCGTCGTCCATGCGGCCGGCCTCACCCGCGACAGCCTGATCGCCAACAAGTCCGAGGCCGATCTGCGCGCGGTGCTGGCGCCCAAGGTCGCCGGCACCCTGGCGCTCGATGCGGCGCTCGGCAGCGAGCCGCTCGATGTTCTGCTGCTCTTTGCCTCGGCCTCCGGTGCCCTCGGCAATCCGGGTCAGGCCGATTATGCCGCGGCCAATGCCTTCCTCGATGCCTTCGCGCAGGAGCGGAACCGCCGTGCCGGCAAAGGTGACTGCTGCGGCCATACGCTCTCCATCGACTGGCCCTACTGGCAGGACGGCGGCATGCGCCTTCCCGGCGCGGTTGTCTCCGCGATGGAGCGGCAGGCCGGTGCTACGCCACTCGTCACCGATGCGGCGCTGGCAACGCTTGCCGTCGCGCTGCCGCGCAAGGGCGAGGATCAGCTTCTCGTGCTCGCGGGCGACAAGGATCGTCTGCGCGGGCTTCTTCGCCCGGTGACGGTCGCCGCGCGGGCGGCGGAGCCGGTTTCCGTTGCCCTTGATGCGGCTCCCCCGGTGAGCGAAGCCGTTCTGGAGGCAGTGCGGGCCTGTTTCTCGCAGGTTCTGAAGATCCCCGCCGAGCGGCTCGGGGCGGAGGAAACCATCGACCGTTTCGGCGTCGATTCCGTCTCGGCGCTGGACATCGTGGCAGCGCTCGAAACCCGCTTCGGCCCGCTGCCGCAGACGCTTCTCTTCGAGCATCCGACCATCGCCCGGCTGGCTGCGGAGCTTGAGACGATGGGCCGGGGCGCGGCGCCTGCGACCCGCGACGAGGCGCCCTCGCCAACGCCCTCGCCAGCCCCGGCGATGCCTGTCGCGAACATCGATGGCATCGCCGTCATTGCCGTTGCCGGACGCTTCCCCGGCGCGCGTACGGTGGAGGAGTTCTGGCAGGCGCTGGAAGAGGGGCGCGACTGCGTCCGCGAGGTGCCGGCCGCGCGCTGGGATGTCGAGGAGACCTGGTCGCCGCGCAAGGGCCAGCCGCTTGCCAGCCATTGCCGCTGGGGCGGCTTCATCGACGATGTCGACCGCTTCGACGCCGGTTTCTTCGGCTACAGCCCGCGCGAGGCGGCGCTCGCCGACCCGCAGGAGCGGCTGTTCCTGGAGACGGCCTGGCATCTGCTGGAGCGCGCCGGCCACACGCGCGCTTGGCTCGGCAAGCGTTACGGCAACCGCGTCGGCGTCTTTGTCGGTGCCATGTACCAGCACTACAAGGCGCTGGAGATGGACGCGGAAAGCCGGGCGCTGCTGCTGCTCTCGTCCTATTCGGCGATTGCCAACCGCACCTCGTTTGTCTTCGATCTGCAGGGGCCGAGCGTTGCCGTCGACAGCATGTGCTCCTCCGGCCTTCAGGCCGTGCATCAGGCCTGCCAGAGCCTCAAGGCCGGGGAATGCCGGCTGGCGATTGCCGGCGGCGTCAACCTGTCGCTGCTGCCGGAAAAATATGTCGGCCTCAGCCAGGCCGGCCTTGTCGGCAGCCATGCCGGCAGCCGCAGCTTTGCCGGCGGCGACGGTTACCTTCCCTCCGAGGGCGTCGGCGCGGTGCTGTTGAAGCCGCTGGCCGATGCGCTCGCCGATGGCGATGCGGTGCTTGCGGTGATCCGCGCCAGCATGGCCAACCATGCCGGCCACTCCGCCGGCTTTGCGGTGCCCAATGTCGATGCGCAGGCCCGCCTGCTGGCGGAAAACCTCGAGGCGGCGGGCATCGATCCGCGCTCCATCGGCTATGTCGAGGCGGCCGCCAATGGCTCCGCCATCGGCGATGCCATCGAGCTCAGGGCGCTGGGCCGCGTCTTCGCGGGGGCGCAAGGCATCCCGCTCGGCTCGGTGAAGGCCAATCTCGGCCATGCGGAGGCCGCCTCCGGCATGGCCCAACTCACCCGGGTCCTGCTGCAGTTCCAGCACCGCCGTCTTGTCCCGTCGCCCGGCCTGCCGAGCCTTGAGGCCGCCGGTTCGCCCTTTGCCGCAACGCCGTTCCTGCCGCAGCTTCGCGCCGAGCCATGGCTCCCGCGCCTCGTCGACGGTGAGGCGCAGCCCTTGCGCGCAAGCGTCAGTTCCTTCGGGGCGGGCGGCTCCAACGTGCATCTGGTGCTGGAAGAGGCACCGCCGGCGGCCGCTGCCGCCATCACCGACGAGCCCGCCGGCCCGTTCCGCTTCCCCGTCTCCGCGCGCACACCGGACCAGCTCACGGTGATGCTGCGGCAACTTGCGGGTTTCGTGCGGGCGACGCCGGACCTCTCGCTGGACCGCCTGTCGCGCACGCTTCGCTTCGGCCGCGAGGCGATGGCTTGCGGTGTCGAGGTCACGGCCTCCTCGGTGGAAGAACTGGCCGACAAACTCGATGCGGCCGCAAACGATCCGTCGATGGTGCCGCTGCCGCATGCGGACGAAGACGGCGACCGGCGCGGCCTGCTGGTGCTGCCCGGCTATCCCTTCGCTCGCGAGCGGCACTGGATCGGCCGGCTACCCGACACCCCGTCGCCGAAGGCGGAGGACACGGGCCCAGTGGAAGGAGATGCGCCGCTCGACACGCTCCGGCAGACGGTCGCCGCCATCCGGGGCGTGTCGCCGTCTCAGGTCCCCCTCGACGTGCCCCTGCGGGACCTTGCGCTCGATTCCATGGGCTGGATGCGGCTGGTCTATACGGTCGAGGAGGCTCACGGGGTGGCGCTCGCCCATGCCGATCTCGAACGCCATCCGACCCTTGCGGATCTTGCCGCCCGCATCGCGGCAAATGAGCCGGATGCGCTGCCCGAGGTTGTTTCCTCGGTGACGGACGGGCCCTGGCACTCGCCGCTGAGCGAGGGGCAGAAGGGCCTGTGGGCGCTCCAGACGCTCTATCCCGATCTGACGGACTACAACGTGCCGCTGGCCTTCCGCGTCGGCGGCATCGACGAGGACAGCCTGGCGCGGGCCTGCACCTGGCTCTGCGAGAGCTTTCCCGTGCTCGCCGCGCGGGTCGCCGGCCAGGGCGAGAGGCTGGAGGCCGGCGATCCCCCGCGCCTTGCGAGCCTCGCGGTTCCCAAGGAGATCGAGCTGGCCGAGTTCGCCCGCCGGCGGCTGGCCCGCCCCTTCGATCTTGCCGTGGAGGCGCCGATCCGCTTCGAGCTGCTGCGCGGGGGCACGCTGGGGCCGGGCGAGGGGCTTCTCCTTGTCACCTTCCATCACATCGCCATCGACGGCGCCGCCGCCGCCGTCGTCGCCCGCCAATTTTGGCAGGCCTATGCGGCCTTCGCCTTGGGACGGGTGCCCGACCGGGCGCGGGCCGCGAACCGGGCCGACTATGCCGACTTCGTCGCCTGGGAGCGGAACCTGCTCGCCTCGCCCGAAGGGGCGGCGCAGCGGCGCTACTGGCGCGAGCGGCTGTCCGGCGAGCTTCCCGCCCTCGATCTGCCGGCCGACCGGGAGACGCTCGCCGCCGAGACCGGCCGGCGCGACGGCGCGGCCGAGCATCGCTTGCCGAAGCCGCTCGTCGCCCGCGCAAGGGAGGTGTTGCAGGGCCAGGGCATCAGCCCCGCCGCCTTCCATCTCGCGGTTCTCTCAGCGCTGCTCTATCGCCATACCGGCCAGGACGACCTCATCATCGGCGTGCCGACCCTGCGCCGGCCGCAGCGGCGCTTCGAGGAAACCGTCGGCTATTGCGCCAACATGATGGCCCTGCGGATCGCCGTGGATGGCGATCTGCCGGCCGCCGCCGTGCTGGAGACGGTGCAGCGGGCGCTGTCCGAGGGGCTGGTGCGGTCGGATGTGCCCTTCGCGGTCATCGCGCGGGAGCTGGGCGGCCGGGCGGACGGGATGGCACCCTGGCAGGTGAGCTACGCCTATCAGAACTTCCCGCAGGGCTCCGGCGTCGACCTGCCGCCGGAGCAGGGGCGGGCCGAACATCTCCGGCAGATCCGCCAGCCGGGCGACACGCCTTTCGGCCTCGAACTCTACGAGGACGGCGACGGGCTGCTGCTGGTCGCGACCTTCGACGGCAGCCGCTTCGGCGCCTCCCGCATCGAGCGGATGCTCGGGCACTACGAGATGCTGGCCGGCGCGATGCTGGACGATCTTGAAACGCCCGTCGCCGAGCTTGCCATGCTGACCCGCGCCGAGCGCGAGCGCGCCCTCTACAGTTGGAGCGCGGCAACGGATGCCCCGCCGGTTTCGGGTCTGGTCCATGAGTGGATTGAGGCCCGCCTGCGGCAGGTCCCCGCTGCCGGCGTCCTGACCGGGCCGGAGGACACGCTCTCGGCCCGCCAACTGCTGCGGCAGGTAGAGCGGCTGTGCCTGACGCTGTCGGCCTGCGGCATCCGGCAGGGAGACCGGGTCGCCGTGCTGTCGGGGCGGGAGGCGGACGGCATCGCCGGTCTCATCGCCGTGCTGGCCTCCGGCGCGGTCTGGGTGCCGCTCGATCCCGACCATCCGGACGACCGCCTGTCCCTTGTCCTGGCCGATGCCGGGGCCGCGCTCGTGCTGGCGCCGGGACGGCTGGTTGCGCGGGGGCGCAAGCTTGCCGGCACCGGCGTCCGCGTCGTCCGGCTCGACCGCGACGGCTGGGGCCTGCGCCAGCAGCTTGCCCGCCGGCGTCCCGTCGCCCTGCGGCCGGAGGACCCCGCCTATATCGTCTACACCTCCGGCTCGACCGGCGCGCCGAAGGGCGTGGTGGTCTCCCACGGCGCGCTGGCCGGCCATTGCCGGGCGGTCATCGACCGCTATGGCCTCGGCGAGCGGGATGCCGTGCTGCAATTCGCCTCGCCCGGCGTCGACACCGCGCTGGAGCAGATCCTGCCGACGCTGGCGAGCGGTGCCCGCCTGGTGCTCGGCGGCGCGGCGGTGCGCGCGCCCTCCGAGTTCCTGGCTCTGCTGCAGCGCGAGCGCATCACCGTCGCCGACCTGCCGCCGGTCTATCTCCGCGAACTCCTGCAAGCCTGGACGGCCGGCGCCGCCGACCTGTCGAAACTCTCCCTGCGCCTGCTGATCTGCGGCGGCGAGGCGCTGGGGCCGGATGTGGTGGCCCTGTGGGCGGCCAGCGGCCTGGCGTCGGCGCGCCTGCTCAATGCCTATGGGCCGACCGAGGCGACCATCACCGCCCTGGTGCATGAGGTGGTGCCCGGCGACCGCGCCGGCCCGGTGCCGATCGGCCGGCCGCTGCCCGGCACCCGCATCTACATTCTCGACCGCGACGGCAATCCGCTTCCCGACGGGGCCGTCGGCGAGTTGCATATCGGCGGGCCGCGCCTGGCGCTCGGCTATCACGGCCGCCCGGATCTGACGCAGGAGCGCTTCGTCCTGCGGACCATCGATCCCGGCGAACCGCCGATCCGGCTCTACCGCACCGGCGATCTGGCCGCCTTCCTGCCCAACAGCGGCGGCGTCGTGGCGTTTCACGGCCGTCTCGACGACCAGGTGAAGATCCGCGGCTTCCGCGTCGAGCCGGGCGAGGTCGAGGCGGCGCTGGCGGCCGAGGGGCTTGGCGAGACGGCGGTGCTGGCGACGGTCGGCCGCGACGGCGGCGCGGCCCTGTCGGCATTCGTCGTCGCCGACGCCGCCGGGTTCCACGAGACGGGGCTGAAGGCGCGCCTCGCCGGGCGGTTGCCGGCGCATATGCTTCCCGCGACGATCCACCGGATCGACGCGCTCCCTGTCGGTCCTGGCGGCAAGGTCGACCGGCAGGCGCTGCGGCGCATTGCCGGCGCGCCGAAGCCGCTCGAGGAGGCGGGCGAGGCGGCGGACGAGGCACCGCAGGACGAGATCGAAGCGCGCGTGCTGGAGGTCTGGTCGCAGGCGCTGGGGCAGGGCGGCGGCAGGCCGCGTCTTCACGACGGCTTTGCCGAAAGTGGCGGCGACAGCCTCGCCGCCGTGCGGCTGCTCGCCGGGATCGAACGCGCCTTCGGCCTCGCGCTGTCGGTGGCCGATCTGGCCGCCGCGCCGACCATCGCCGCCCAGGCCCGGCTCCTGCGCGAGCGTCTGCCCTCCGGCCCTCCGGCCGGTGCCGGCGACCCCACTGCTCCCTCGCTTCTCGTGCCGCTGCGCCGGGCCCCGGATGCGGTGACGGCGCCGACGTTGTTTCTGCTGCATCCGGTCGCCGGCACGATCTCCTGCTATGGCGACCTTGCCGCCGCGCTCGGGCCGGACTGGTCCGTCCATGCCCTGCGCGCCAGCGGGCTGCTGCCGGGCGAGAGCGTCGCGCCGCCCGATCTCCCGGCCCTTGCGGCGCGCTATGCCGGCCTGCTGCGGACCGTCCAGCCCAAGGGGCCGTATCGGCTGGCCGGCTGGTCGATGGGCGGGGTCCTCGCCTTCGAGATCGCCCGGCACCTGACCGCCGCCGGCGAACGGGTCGATGTCCTCGCCCTCTTGGACAGCTACACGCCGGGCGAGGTGAGGCGCATCGAGCCTGATGAGGGGAGCGCTGCCGCCGGCCGCGCGGAGACCGCCGAGGCGATGGCCTTCGCCCGCGACCTCCTGGGCGGCGAGGCGGTGGACCTGGCCGCCGGCGCCGACATCGCCGAGCAGCTTCTCGCCGCGCCCGCCTTCGCCCGCAGCCATCCCGGCATGACGGCGGACGACCTGCGCCGGCTGTTCGCGGTCTTCGTCGCCAACCGCGCCGCCCTTGCGGCCTATGAACCGGCTCCGCTGGACGTCCCGCTGACGCTGGTCAGGACCCGGCAGGGGCTCGACCGGCTCGGCGCGCCGGACTGGCAGGGGCTCGCCGCGGGAAAGATCGCGCTGATCGAGGCCGACGGCGATCACTTCACCTGCCTGCACCCGCCGCATCTTGGCGGCTGGGTCGGGCAGTTGACGCAGGCGCTGGCGGAGCTGCCGCCATGCGATTGACCGGGCTGGCGAAACGGATGTGGGCGGACGGCCGCTCGCGCTTGCAATCGGGCGCGAGAGACCGGCTTATAGCAGGCTGGAACCGCGGCGGGGCTGGCCCTATACTGCCGCACTGTTCACCGTAAAAAATGGCGAGTCGGCCGAATGGCGCTGGACGATGAGTTCGAAGACTATGAAGAGTTTCTTCGCAGCGAGCGCCAGCGACGGGTCCAGATCTATACTTTGCTGGTCTTGCTGTTGTTTGGCGTCGGGCTGGTAACGCTCTGGAACAGGGTGGTCGTCACCATTCATTCCGGCGAGGCCGGCGTTCTCTACCGCTGGGTTTCCGGCACGGAGATGAGCAACATCTATGGCGAGGGCCTCCACATCATGTGGCCCTGGAACCGGATGTATGTCTACAACGTCCGCCTGCAGACCGAACAGCGCCAGTACCACCTGCTGACCCAGGGCGGCTTGCCGGTCAGCCTGGAGATCGCCATCCGCTACAAGCCGGATCTGCGGCTGCTGCCGCTGCTGCATGTCACGGTCGGGCCGGAATATCTCGACAAGGTGGTGTTCCCGGAGACCGAGGCAGTGCTGCGCCGGGCCGTCGGCCAGTATGCGCCGGAAGAGGTCTATACCAGCCGGCGCGGGTTCCTGGAATCGATCGTCGTCAACAGCCTGACCAATGTCGAGGATCGCTATGTGGTCGTCGACGACGTCTTGGTGCGCAATGTCGAGCTGCCGCCGGCCATCCGCCTCGCCGTCGAGCGCAAGCTGACGCTTCTGGAGGAGGAGAAGGCCTACCAATACCGCATCGGCATCGAGAAGCAGGAGGCGGAGCGCAAGGCCATCGAGGCGGAAGGCATCCGCCGCTACCAGGACGTGGTCAAGCAGAGCCTGACGGAGGACCTGCTGCGCTGGCAGGGCGTGCAGGCGACCAGGGACCTCGCCTCCTCGCCCAATGCGAAGACGGTCGTGATCGGCGCGGGCAAGGACGGCCTGCCGCTGATTCTCGGCGGCGACAGGTAGAGCGATGGCGAGGCCGCCCGTCGCGAGGAAGATCGGTCCGGTGCGCCGGCCTGGCTGGCTGCCTGTCGCTGCGGGCGTGATTGCCGCATGGCTGGGCCTCGTCGCCGTGATCGTCGCGGTCAGCGGGATCTCCCTGCCCGAGCGGATGGCCGCCTATCACGAGATCATTTTCGGCGACAGTTCGGACACCGCGAAGATCGCGCTGGTCTACGCGGACGAGAGCCAGATCAACAGCTTCACCAATGGCGCCCGGCTCGCGGCGACCCATGTCAACGCGCTGGGCGGCATTCTCGGCAAGGATCTGGAACTGCTGCTGTTCCAGGAAGAGGTCTCGTTCGGCGAAGGCGGGTTCGAGGCGACGGTGGTCAGAACCATGCGCCTTGCCAGCAAGGTGGTGAAGGAGAGGGGCCTTTTTGCCGTCATCGGGCATGAGTGGTCCGATACGGCGATCACCGCGAGCGCGATCTACAACCGCAACGACGTTCTCTATGTCGCCACCCATGCGACGGCATCGGCGCTGACGAATCACGGCTTTTCCCTGCTGTTCGCGCTGCAGCCGGACAACAGGGACAACACCGAGATGGTGGCGCGCTATGCGCTCGGCGCCGGGCTGCAACGCTTCGTCGTGCTCACCGACAAGAGCGACTACGGCAAGGAGGCCGGCGACTTCTTCAGCGCGGTCACCGCCCTGCAGGGCGGGGATCTGGTGTTCCGGGGCTTCCTGCCGGGGCACAACCGGTCGGTCGACCAACTGCTGATGTTCATCCTGGACAACAAGCTGTTCGGCGCCGCCGATTACGACGCCTTCTTCGTTGCCTCCGCGATGACCCTGGATACCGCCGATTTCATCAAGCGGGCGCGGGAACTGGGCATCAACAAGCCGGTCCTGGGGCTGGAATACATGTTTTCCAACATGATCGAGGCGCATGTCGGTCATGCGAACATGAAGGATGTGGTCGGCGTGTCGATTTTCGACAGCCAGAGCGTCGACGACCTCTCCACGGCCTTTGTCAACGAATACATGCTGACCTATGACGAGCCGCCGGATCTCAGCGCCGCGCTCGGCTACGATGCGGTGATGCTGCTGCGCGACGTGAGCGAGCGGACGGGCACTCTCGATCCAAGGCAGGTGTCCGATGCGTTGAAAGTCGCCCGTTACGGGGTGCCGTTCGAGGGCGTTACGGGTAAGATCGTGTTCGATACGAGTGGACTGATCACCGACACCGAGGTCTTCGTCGTGCGCCACGACGGCACCCGGTTCCGGACCGTTGCCGGCTATCGCAAGCCGCTGGAGTGGTCGTCCCAGGAACTTGTGAAAGGCGATGAGGGAGGAACGCTCGTGCCCGATCCCGCCGCCAACAGGGAGCGCGCCGTGCCATGACGATCTTCGTCAATCCTTGGGTTCTGTTCATCTGGGTCATCGCCAGTTGGATCATCGGCATGCTCGGGCGGGACACCCGCTTCGGCTTCGTCGGCAATTTCCTGGTTTCGTTCCTGTTCAGCCCGGTGGTGGGGATCATCGTGCTGCTGGCCTCCGACCGCTGGGCGGCTTCGGGGCGCCGGCGCGAGGAACGCCGCCGGCCCGGCCGGCTGTGATCGCGCCGCGATCAGGTTCGCGCATAATCCTGTTTTCGGCCGCGCGTGATCCCGCGCCCGCGCGCCCCGCCGCCCCGTCCCTCTGAGCGCCCCGTCCCTCTGAGCAAAGATCCCGACACCGACCGGTCGGGAACGCTGCCAGCCTGAACGACATCGCCACGAGTGCTCTTGCGAGCGTCGCCCCAGAGTCAAGACAAAGTCGCCGCGAACGCTCTTTCGAGCGTCGCGGCGATATATCGGACGGACCTGCCTGCCCCGCCTGGGGCGGGGCTTCGATCTCAGGACGTTCAGGACGCCTTGGCGGTGGCCTCTTCCACCGTCTCGGCAACCTCTTCGGCGCCGCTGCGCACCCGGTCGCGCGCCCGCTTGGCCACGTCCTTGCCCTTCTCGAACTGCTCCTTGTAGAAGGCGCGCATCTTGCTGGCGTCGAAGTCGAGCAGCGAGCCGCCATCCTCATAGTGCCGGGCGATCGAACGGCCGACCGCATAGGTCGAGGCGCCGGCCACCACGGGCAGCGACACCATGCCGACCATCCAGCCGATGCCGGGAATGAGCTTCGTGGCGCTCGCGGCAACCGCATAGCCGGCGCCATAGCCGAGCACGCCGCCCGCCAGCGCGTAGACCACCTTGCGGCCGAGCTTGTCGGAGAACGGTTTGTCGTAAAGCTGGGAGAGCTTCTGGATCATCCGGAGCTGGATGGCCACCACGGCGGCGATGTCGAAGATCGCCACCGGCACGATGCTGACCGCGACGGAGGCGATCACATAGTCCTTGGTGAGGTTCTCGGCCGTCAGGTGACGGGTGATGTCGTCGTCGGAAAGGGCCGCGGCCGCCGGCGCCTCGTCCGCCGCGATGTCCTCGGCTGCCGTCTCGGCTGCAGCGGCCTCGATGCTGCTGTCGACGTCGCTGTCGTTCTCGGCGGCGGTCTTCCCGGCGGGGGTCTTGCTGGCCATCCAAAGTCTCCTGATGTGTCCGAAGGCGCCTGACGCGCGAAGGTTCGAATGTTGCCGCCAGATGCAGGCTGAACGCTCTCTGCGAAATTCCGATGAAACGGTACTCTGTCGAACGAAAAAAGGAAAGGCTGGCACAGCGACGACGAGCGCTTCGGCGATCTCTCCGGCCGGGCAAGGGAGGCGCGCGGGCCGCTTAGGCCCGGTGGTCGCCGCCGTCCGCCGGCTCGCCCCGCTCCAGCTTCTCGAGGAACACGTCGCCGATCACCCGGGTCAGCGCGACGGCGGAGGCGGCGGTGACCGTCATGCCGACCAGATTGGGGCCGGGCGCCATGCGCAGCAGGCTGGTGGTGGTGAAGCTGGCGATGCCGGGCGCACCGACGCCGGCGAGCAGCGACGCGGTGATCCGGGCGCTGCGGTCCCGGTCGAGCGGCACCCTGTAGCAGCGCGACAGCTCCCGCAGCATCCTTGCGACGAGGGCGGCGACGGCGGCAAGGTCGACCCAGGGCAGCGGCACGAAGCCGGCAAGTCCCGCCAGCGTTGAATGCCGCTCGATGATCAGCCGTGCCCGGATCCGCTGCAGGTCCCGTCCGGCGGGCGGGCGGGTGCTGAGGGCCCGGGTGGGGGGAATCGGGGCGTCTTCGGGTCGTCCTGCTGCCGATTGCGCGGTGCCGGCGGGCTCTGCCTGCCGGGGCGTTTCCGCCGTCGCCGGGCCGCCGGCATCGGGCCGGGCCGCGTCGGACGCTGCATCGAGTGCCGGATCGGCATTCTGCCCGGCTACCTGCCCCCCGGTTGCCTGCCCCCCGGTTGCCGGCTCGGCTGCCTGCCCGGTTGCCTCCTCGGCGTCGGCCGCATTGATCTCCCGGCGGATGTCGTGGATGGTCCGCTGCAGTGTCCTGGGGAGTTTGCGGCTCATGCGCTGCGCGCCTTTCGCGTTGCCAGCAGGGCCTCGACCTCGTCGGCAAGCTCGCGCACGTCCTGCGCCGCCGCCCCCTCGGGCTGGATCAGCGTCGGCGTCGCGCCATAGAGCGCGGCCTCGGCATAGGACACCCGGTTCTGCAACTCCTGGCGCAGCAAGGGGAACCCGGCCTCTTCCAGCTCGGCCCGGATGTGGCGGGCGATCACGCTGCCGCGCGTCGTCTGCGTCAGCACGCAGCGGAAGGTCGGCGCCCAGCCCTGGACGCCGGCCATCAGCAGGCCGACCGTATCGGTCATCCGGTCCACGTCGAGCGGCGAGGGCTTCACCGGGATCAGCACCAGATCGGCGACCGCAAGGCCCGCTGCGGTGATCTCGCTGTCGAAGCCCGGCGTGTCGACAAGGATGATGTCGTGGTCGCGGGCCTGCTCCTTGACCGCCTTCCACACGTCCCGGTCGGCGCGCCCGATCACCGGCAGGCCGCCGAGCGCCTGTTCGCGCCCCGCCAGCCGCAGCACCGAATGCTGCGGATCGGCGTCGATCAGCAGAACCTTCCAGCCACGTGCCTGCCAGTGGACGGCAAGGCAACTGGCCAAAGTCGACTTGCCGCTGCCGCCTTTCAGCGACGCGACGGTAATGACCTGCGCGCTCATTGCCGATCCGGCCCCCGCTGATTCCCCGTTTGCGTTGCGTTAACTATAGCGCAGTTCGGCGCGGCGGGATGCCTCTCCCGCAGGCAATCGCAGGCAAACGCGGGCGCGCGGCCTGCGCGCTTGCGCTTGCCGCCCTTCTCCGACATGAACGGACCAGCCGGGGCGGCGTCCGCCGCCCGCCGCGCTTGCCCGGGGCCTTTCATGTCGCTCACCCTCGTTACCGCCGCCGATGCCGCCTTCGCTCCGACGCTGGCGCAATATCTGGGCAGCGTGCAGGCGCACGGGCTCCACACCGACGCGCGCATCGCCGTCTACGATCTCGGCCTGGAGCCCGGCGAGCGGGCGCGCCTTGCCGCGCGCTTTCCCTTCGCGGAATTCCTGCCCTTCAGCCTGGTGCCCTATCCCGCCCATGTGGCGCCCGCGACCGGAACCTATGCCTGGAAGCCGCTGGTGATTGCCGACGCGGCGGAGCGCTTCGGCGGCCGGATCTTCTGGTTCGACAGCGCGACGCTGTTTCACGACGCGCTCGCCGAACCGCTGGCCGAGCTTGCCCGCCACGGCGTCTACACCCTGTCGGGCCAGTCCAACCTGGCGCAGCGCTGCGCGGTGTCGATCCGCGAGCGGCTCGGCGTCGATCCGGCCTTTCTCGACCGCCGCATCCGGGTCGGCGGGGTGGTCGGCTTCGATCTGCAACAGCCCACGGCTCGCGACCTTCTCATCGACTGGGCGGAGCTGGCGCTCGACCCAAAGGTCTTCATTCCGGCGGCCCGCGACAACAGCCACAACGCCGACCAGGCGATCCTGTCGATCCTGCTGTTCCAGGCCGAGGCCGCCGGCCGCCTGGTCTTGAACGAGGGCGACATCGACATCAGCTCGCCCCGTCCGGTGCGCTGGATGAGCTCGCGCAACAAGCTGAACCCGGCCCGTCCGCGCTGGAGCGATCCGCTCGCCCGCCTGTGGTACCGGCTCTATAAGGCCGGCGACCGGGCGAACCTGCGCTGGCAGGATTTCTACCGCCGCCGCATCCTCGGCCTGCATCGCTGGCCCAAGGAGAATTTCCGCACCTATGTGATGCGGGCGGGCGATGCCGTACCGACGCCGGTGCCGTGCCCGGCGCTCAGCTATTACGCCGACCCGTTCCTCTGGCGCCGCGACGGCCGCCTCTGGCTCTTCGTCGAGGAATTCCGCTATCCGGAGCAGCTCGGCCGCCTCATCGCCATGGAGCTTGGCGAGGACCTGCGCCCCGGTCCTCTCATCCCCGTCCTGCCGCTGCGCGAGCACGCCTCCTATCCCTTCCTCTTCGAGGCGGACGGCGCGCTCTACATGCTGCCGGAGACCTGCGCGCTGGAGGCGCTCGACCTTTATGTCTGCGAGCGCTTCCCCGACCGCTGGCGGCGCGTCCGGCGGATCTTCGAGCGCGTGGATGCCGTCGACAGCGCGCTGTTCCGGCATGATGGCGCCTGGTGGCTGCTCACCTGCGAAAGACCGCCGGGGCAGGGCGGCGCGCGCACGCTGGCGCTGTATCGCAGCGACGATCTGCTGACCGGCGCCTTCGAGCCGCACCCGGTGAACGGCGCGCACCTCTTCGCCGACGGCAGCCATGGCTTCGGCCGCGGCGCCGGCAGCATCCTGCGCGACGAGACGGGCCTCCTGCGCGTCATGCAGAAGAACCTGACCTATTACGGACAGGGCGCCGAGCTCCGCCGCATCACCCGTCTCGATGCGGACGGCTACAGCGAGGAGCCGGCCGAGAGCGACCATCCGCTGGCGCGTCTCGCGGCGCTGGCCTCGCCCCACCACATCGCCCTCCACGACGATGTCGTCGCCTTCGACGTGCGCGCCCGCGTCGGCTTCGTCTCCGGCCTGCCATGGATCGGCCGCCGGCTGAGCGCGCTCGATCCGGCGGCCAAGCGCTTCCTGTCGAGGGCGCCCGGGCTTGCCGGCGAGATCGCCTCAGTGGTCAGCGCGGCGTGTCGGCGCCTGCGGCCAGTCGATGGCCGCCCACCGTCCAGCGATCCGCCATGTGACGGATGACAATGGTGTTGTTGCGGCTCTCTGGCGTGCCTTCGCCGCGATTGACCTTACCCAGGCTGTTGGCGCGGTAGAACGACTGGCGGGTGAAGAGCTGGAACCCCGCCCGCGCCGCCGGCACCACATATTTGCGCGCCGCGCAATGTCCGGAAATCCACACGTCGTCGACATAGAACGCCGCCGGCGGGGCGCCGCGATGGGTCAGCATCCCCTCCATGTCGGGGAAGAAGCGCGGCCGCACCAGATAGCCGGAAAACCCTTGCAGGATGTCGATCTCGTAGCGCTGGCGCAGCCGGCGGGCGCGGACCGGCGCCGGCGGCAGCATGTAGAGATTGGTGCGCACCGTCGTCGGCCGGTCGGTGAAGTCGCCCGGCACCACCCAGCCCGACAGGCCGAGGGCGGCGTCCGGATCGGCCTCGGCCTCGCGCGCCAGCACCTTCAGGAAGTCGGGCGGATAGATCCGGTCGTCGTCCACCACCACGATGGCGGCATTCGCATCAAGGGCGGTGAGGCTTGGAAACAGCTTCGTCGCCGGGCCGAAATCCTCGCAGCGCACGATGGTGACGGTGGCGAGCCCCGCCAGCCAGTCGGGGATCTCGTAGCCGCAGTTCTCCCGGCGCGAGTGATGCGGCACGTTGAGGCGGATCTCCGCTGGCGGCAGCGACTGGTCGAGCAGGCTCTTCAGCGTCATGCCGATATGCGCGATGCGGCTCGGGATCGTCGTCAGCGTCACCACCGGGCCGCGCGCCTCGGCCGCCTGCGCCGTGCGGTCCAGCTCGGCGATGTCGCGCCGCGCCAGCCTGCGGGCGCGGATGAGATCGGCGACCAGCGTTTCGCCCTCGAAGAAATCATGGACGGCGATGGCGGTTGCCGCACCGCCGCCGATGGCGGCCAGCACCAAGCCTGTGACGAACGACATGGGATCCTTTCCTTGGCCTTCGTTTGCTGTCTCGGCGCTCAGAGCGCCTGCTGCCACTCGCGGATCGCCTCCACCGGCCAGACCAGCATCAGCACGTTGAGGGTGAGGTTGTCGCGGATGACGGCGAGGGCGACCAGCTCCATGGCGATCGCCAGCAGCACCGTCACCCAGATCGGCAGCCGCAGCGCCAGCCAGAAGCCGACCAGCATCCACAGGACGTCGAAGACCGAGTTCAGCACGCTGTCGCCGGTATAGCCGACGGCGATCGTGCCTTCCCGGTAGCGGTCGATGATCCAGGGGCTGTTCTCGACGATCTCCCATGCCGCCTCGATGAAGATCGAGCCGACCGCCCGCCAGCCCATCGAGAGCCGCGGCGTCAACAGGTGGAACAGCCCGTAGAACAGCATCCCGTGGATGATGTGCGAGGGCGTGTACCAGTCGGAGATGTGCTGCGAATTGTCGGCGGAGGAGACGTCGGCGGTCCACAGCTTGATCTCGCCGCAGGTGCAGATCGGCACCCGCCCCATCGCCAGCAGGATGACGGCGGTCAGCACGATCAGCGCGAGCGCGGCGAGAAGGGGGAGGGCGCCTTTTCGCGAAAGCGTCATTAAGGGGTATCCTGCATTGGGGCAGTTGCGGGGGAAGGGCTTCGCATGAGCCGCCAGCTATGGGCGGTAACGCGGCCATGCGCAAGCGGCACTGGAATTTGCCGGCGCAAGCGATTAGACCTTCGCCCACGAAAGCGGGCCTTCGCCCACGAAAGCGGGCCGCAACCGGCACTACGCCACGAAATTCCATGGAGAGCGCATGAGCCTCACCGAAGCCCAGGCCGACGGCGGCCGGGACACGGCGCCGGACGCGGCAAGCCACCTGTCGCGCCGGACCTTCGCCATCATCTCGCATCCGGACGCCGGCAAGACGACGCTGACGGAAAAGCTGCTGCTCTCCGGCGGTGCCATCCGCGCCGCTGGCCAGGTCCGCGCGCGCGGCGAGCGCCGCCGGGCCCGCTCCGACTGGATGAAGATCGAGCAGGAACGCGGCATCTCGGTCTCCTCCTCGGTCATGACCTTCGAGCGCGACGGCATCACCTTCAACCTGCTCGACACGCCGGGCCACGAGGACTTCTCGGAGGACACCTACCGCACGCTGACCGCCGTCGACGCGGCGATCATGGTCATCGACGCGGCCAAGGGCATCGAGACGCAGACGCGCAAGCTGTTCGAGGTCTGCCGCCTGCGCGACATCCCGATCATCACCTTCGTCAACAAGATCGACCGCGAGGGCCGCCACCCGCTGGAGGCGCTGGACGAGATCCAGGAGGCGCTGGCCCTCGATGTGGTGCCGATGACCTGGCCGGTCGGCATGGGCTCCGATTTCTTCGGCGTCTATGACTGGCAGGCGAAGCGCTTCCTCACCTCGTCCGAAGGGCGCGGCACCCGCTTCGACACCATCATCGACGTCGCCGGCCTCGACGATCCCGCACTCACCGAGCGGGTGTTCCCGACCGTGCTCGCCGAGCTTCAGGAGAATGTCGAGCTCGGCTCCGAGGCCTATCCGGCCTTCGACCGCGAGGCCTTCCTGGAAGGCCACATGACGCCGGTCTTCTTCGGCTCGGCGCTGCGCGACTACGGCGTCGAGGAGATCATCCAGTTCATCGCCCGCTTCGGCCCGGCGCCCCATGCCCAGCCGGCGACGACCCGCGTCATCCGCCCGGAAGAGCCGAAGGTGACCGGCTTCGTCTTCAAGGTGCAGGCCAACATGGACCCCAAGCACCGCGACCGCATCGCCTTCGTGCGCCTGTGCTCGGGCGTCTTCCGGCGCGGCATGAAGCTGAAGCATGTGCGCGCCAACAAGACCATCGCCGTCTCCGCGCCGATCTTCTTCTTCGCCGAGGAGCGCGAGCTTGCCGAGACCGCCTATCCGGGCGACGTCATCGGCGTGCCCAACCATGGCCAGCTCCGCGTCGGCGACACCTTGACCGAGGGCGAGGAAATCCATGTCACCGGCCTGCCGGCCTTCGCTCCGGAAGTGCTGCGGCGCGTGCGCCTGGCCGACACGATGCGCGTCAAGCAGATGCGCCAGGGGCTGATGGACCTTGCGGAAGAAGGCCTCGTCCAGATCTTCAAGCCGCAGATCGGCTCCAACTGGATCGTCGGCGTCGTCGGCGTGCTGCAGCTCGATGTGGTGGTCGACCGCCTGCGCAACGAATATGCGACGGAAATCGGCTTCGAGGCCGCGCCCTACAGCACTGCGCGCTGGATCGAATGCGACGACGAGCTCAAGCTGCGCAAGTTCCTCGACAGCAACCGCGCCAGCGTCGCGGAAGACCGGGACGACCGCCCCGTTTACCTTTTCAAGAACTCTTGGGAGGTAAATTATGTCGGTGAGAAGAATCCCGATATCCGGTTCCGCGAAACCCGCGAGATCGTGCATACTCCCGAAGGATAGACCGGTCGGCGGACCGGGGCGGACGCGGCGCGGCGGACGACGGGTCAGAGGGATCGCAGGCAAGTGAAAAGGCGTAATATGTGCGCCTTTTTCTTGCAATGCACAGCGATGCATCCTATCTAGAAACGAAGCCTCGTTATTTCGACGGCTTCCTGATTCTATGCGATTCGTCAAAGGCTAAGTGATCGAAGGGGGCTTGTTGCCATGGCCCTGGCAGTTCCGACCGTACCCAAGGCGCCCGCGCGCATGTCCCGCGTGATCGAGACCCTGCGCCTGTGGCTCGGCGGCAAGCCGGAGGCGGTGCAGGTCGCGGCCCTTCCCTGGCGGCGCGATGGCGAGGGGCGTCTGCAGGTTCTGCTGGCCACCAGCCGCGACACCGGGCGTTGGGTCCTGCCCAAGGGCTGGCCGCAGAAGGGCCGCTCGCTGAGCGAGACGGCGGCCGCGGAAGCCTGGGAGGAGGCGGGCCTGTCCGGCCGGGTCGGCAGCGAGCCGCTCGGCAGCTATTCCTATCGCAAGCTTCTCGACAATGGGCTGCGCCGCCGCGTGCGCGTGCAGGTGTTTCCGCTGGCTGTCGCCGGCGCGGCGCAGGACTGGCCGGAAAAGGGACAGCGCGAGTTGCGCTGGTTCGATCCGGCGGAGGCCGCCCGCAATGTCCACGAGCCGGAGCTGTCCCGCCTGCTTGGCAATGCCCGGCTGCTGGAGGAGTTGCGGTGAGGCGCGTCCGCGCCTGCGGGGGCGGGGGACGCGCTTGCTGCCACGGTTGATCGCGGACGTCGCCAAATCGTCATTTGCCCGGCGCAGCATGGCGCCATGAGCGACAGGAACCCCGCCAGGATCCGCACCACCCTCGACAAGGACCTCGACAAGTTCACCTATGTCGAGGAAGCGACCACCTATCTGTCGCGCTCCTATGTGACGCTCGGCTTCGGCGTTCTCTT
This sequence comes from Stappia sp. P2PMeth1, assembly GCF_900185735.1. Classification (NCBI taxonomy): domain Bacteria; kingdom Pseudomonadati; phylum Pseudomonadota; class Alphaproteobacteria; order Hyphomicrobiales; family Stappiaceae; genus Stappia; species Stappia sp. P2PMeth1. The sequence continues at coordinate 243,192 of NZ_FYAW01000035.1, forward strand.
CCTCGTCCTCGTCGGCTGTCTCGCCGCCTTGCTGCTGGCGGAGACCTCGCACTGGTTCCTGCTGACCGCGGCCGTGGTGCTTGGCGGCTACATGGCGCTCAACATCGGCGCCAACGATGTCGCCAACAACATGGGGCCGGCGGTCGGCGCGCGCGTGCTGACCATGGGCAGTGCCCTCGTGCTGGCGGCCCTGTGCGAGAGCGCCGGCGCGCTGCTGGCCGGCTCCGGTGTCGTCTCGACCATTTCCTCCGGCATCGTCTCGGCCGAACAGTTCGCCCGGCCGCAGGATTTTCCGCTGGCCATGCTCGCCGCGCTCGTCGCCGCCGCCCTGTGGATCAATCTCGCCACCATGATCGGCGCGCCGGTGTCGACGACGCACGCCGTGGTCGGTGCGGTCGTCGGAGCAGGGCTGGTTGCGGCCGGCACCGTGGCGCTCGACGGGCTGACGCTGACGGCGATCGCCGCCGGCTGGCTGGTCTCGCCGGTGCTGGGCGGCGTTGCGGCGGCGCTGCTGCTGGCCTTCATCAAGACTTTCATCCTGCGCAGGAGCGACCGTCTCGCGGCGGCCCGGCGCTGGCTGCCGGCGATCTTCGCGGCGATGGCCGGCACGTTCACGCTCTATCTGATCCTGGTCGGACTGCCGGCCCTGCGCGGTGCCGGCGCCCTGCCGGTCCTCGGCCTTGGTGCCGTGGCCGCCGGGCTTGCCTATGCGATCTCGCGCCCGGCGGTGATCCGGGCGGCGCGGGGGCTCGACGACAGGAACCAGTCGCTGCGCCATCTCTTCCGCCCGCCTCTGGTGGTTGCGGCGGCGATCCTCTCCTTCGCCCACGGCGCCAACGATGTCGCCAACGCGGTCGGGCCGGTGGCCGCTATCTTCTCCGCTCTCGGCGAGGACGGGGTCGGAGCGCCCGATGGCGTGCTGCTGCTGCCGGTGCTGGTGGTCGGGGCGCTCGGGATCTCGCTCGGCCTGCTGCTGTTCGGGCCGCGCCTGGTGCGCATGGTCGGCGAGCGCATCACCCGCCTCAACCCGATCCGCGCCTTCTGCGTGCTGCTGGCAACCGCCGCCACGGTGCTGCTCGCCAGCGCCGCCGGCCTGCCGATCTCCTCCACCCATACGGCGGTCGGCGCGGTGTTCGGCGTCGGCTTCTACCGCGAATGGTACATGAACCGGGAGCGCCGCGCGCGGGCAGCGGCCAATCCCGCCGACCTGCTCGCCCGGCCCGAGGCGGGCGAGGCCGCCGACATCCGCCGGCGCATGCTGGTCCGCCGCGCCCATGTGCTGACCATCGTCAGCGCCTGGATGGTCACGGTTCCGGCCAGCGGGTCGCTCGCCGTCCTCGTCTGGTTCGTCCTGTCGGCGGCCTTGTGAGCGCTGGACGGGACTGCGGGCCGGCCGTTGCCGCGCGCGTGCGCGACCCGTTGCGACTTGACGGGCGGGGCGATCCGTCCTCATGAAGGTCCGACGACCGCGATCCTCACTCCCGACGGGAAGGGCTACGACTTGATGAACCGTGCAGGCTACCTGAAGCAGCTCGAAACGGATCTTGCCCGCTGGGCCGCCAATGGCTGGATCGGCACTGAGGGGCTGGCGAAGATCCGGGCCGAGATCGGCGAGGCGCCGTCCGGCTGGTCGCGCCTTCCAGCGCTGTTCGCCGGCATCGGCACCATCTGCCTCGCGCTTGCGGTCGCCGCCTTCGTCGCCGCCAACTGGGAGGTGATCCCGCGCGCGGTCAAGCTGGTCGGCATCGCGGCGCTGCTGCTGGCCGCCCATGGCTTTGCGGCGGCGATGGCGGCGCGCGGGCTGCGCGCGGTCGCCGATCTTGCGACCATGTTCGCAACCCTCGTCTTCGTCTGCGGTCTCGCCCTGGTCGGGCAGATCTATCATCTGCCCTCGGACTGGCCGGGCGGCGCCCTGCTGGTTGCCTGCGGCGCACTGGCGGCTGCCTGGCTCTGCGGCTCGCGCGCCTCGCTGGTGGCGGCGGCGGTGGCGTCCCTTGCCTGGCTGTGGTGGATCGGCGATCCGCCGCGCCCGACATGGGCGCAGGTCGCCATTGCCCTGGCTCTGCTGCTGGCCTGCCTCCTCCATGTGGCGCGCATGACCTCCTTTGCCGGCCGCTGGTCGGTGCTGCTGCTGTTCGCGGGCATCTATGGCTGGCTCTTCGCCGCCTGGCTCGACACCAATTACCTGCTGTCCTCCAGCGACATGGAATTCTCGATCCTGCCGATGGGCACGGCGTTCGGCGCCTTGCTGGCGGTCTGGGGCTATGTCCTGTCCGGCGCCGAGCACGGGGCGGCCGAGCACCTGGTGGCCGGTCGCCGCGCGGATCTGATGGCGCTCGCCCAGTCGGCCTCCGGCTTCGGCATCCTGGTCCTGGTCGGCACCGTCGTGCTGACGCTGGTCATCGGCTTCACCGAAACCGCATCGGATGAGGTCGCCATCGAGATCCCGCATGTCTGGCCGCTGCACCTGACCCTCGCGGTCATGCTTGCCGGCCTCGTCTGGCAGGGCGTCGCGTCGCCCGGATCGCGGCCGCTGCGCGCGGTCGCGGCGGCGGCGGTGCTTGCGGCGGCGTCTCCGTTCGTGCTGGTCTTCCTGCCGGGCGACACGGTGCTGCTCGCCGCGCTCACCCTGGCCGCGCTGGTTGCGGTCAGCGCCGCCGGCTCCGCCGCCTCGCTCTCGGCCTGGAGCTTCGCCGGCAATTTCGGCCTCGCGGTCGCGCTGCTCTTCCTGCTCTACGAGACCGTCGGCTCGCTGCTCGGCCAGTCGGTGTTCTTCTTTGTCGCCGGCCTGCTGCTGGTGGCGGTGGCGATCATCTCCGCACGACGCCTCAGAAAACGGGCCGCAGCCACCGGGGAGGGCGGACGATGAGCGCGCTGCTTGCCTCTCCCTGGACCCGCTGGGGCCTTGTCGCCGTGCTGCAACTGGTGCTGATCGGTCTGCCGCTCGCCGACCGTCTGCAGGTCCATTGGTTCGGCCGCGAGGTCACCCTGGCGCTGCGCCCCATCGATCCGCGCGACCTGCTGCGCGGCGATTATGTCATCCTCAATCCCGAGATCGGCCAGGTCCTGCCCGAGGCCGGCGTGCCGCAGGGCCTTGCGAGCGGCGATGAGGTCTGGGTGGTGGTGGAGCCGGACGATGAGGGAATTTCCCGCGCCGTTGCCGTGCTGTCGGCGCCGCCCGGCGATGGCCGCATCGCCCTGAAGGGGCGGGTCACCGGTGTGCCCGCATCGGCCTCAGGCGCGCTGCGCGTCGACTACGGCCTCGAAACCTTCTTCGTGCCGGAGGGGCAGGGGATCGAGATCGAGCGGATGCCGGCCGACCGCGTCCGTCTGGTGGTGGCCGTCGCCGACGATGGCCGTTCGGCGCCGCTGCGCCTGATGGCGGATGGCGAGGTGCTGCTCAAGGACAGCGCCTTCTGACCACGGCCGGCGGCCTGCTCCAGGTCCCGGCTCCCCGGTTCGCCGCTCCCCGGTCGCTTTGTCGCAGCCCGCCTCGGCCCGTTTCGGGGCGGGGCGCGTTGAACCGCAGGGCTAAAACAGGTATATGAAATGCATCATATGGAGAGATGCATGCGCCTGACCCTGCAGACCGACTACGCCCTGCGCATGATGATGCATCTTGCCGTCATGGACGGCGAGCTCGTCACCATCGGCGATGTGGCCGAGACCTTCCGCATCTCGAAGAACCACCTGATGAAGGTGGCCCAGGCCCTGGCCCATGCCGGGCTGGTCGAGACCGTGCGCGGGCGCAGCGGCGGCCTCAGGCTGGCCCGTCCCGCCGATCGCATCCAGGTCGGCGCGATCGTCCGCCGGCTGGAGCAGCAGATCGCGCTGGTCGACTGCTTTCCCGGCGGCAACGGCACCTGCCGCATCACCCCGGCCTGTCAGCTCAAGCCGGCGCTGTTCCGGGCGCGCGAAGCCTTCTTCGCCGTGCTCGACGAGTACACGATCCACGACCTCGTTTCCGGCAATGCCGGATTGAAGGACATTCTGGTGGGAGAAGCCGCATGAGCGAGATCCGCATCCGCAGCGCCGACGAGCGCCGGGCCGAGATCCGGGCCGCAGCCGCCCGGCTCGGCATCGACGACGCCTATATCTCGGTGCTGGTCGACACGTTCTATGCCCGCGTGCGCCGCGATCCCGAACTCGGCCCGATCTTCGAGGCCGAGATCGCCGGCGACTGGCAGCCGCACCTGGCGAAGATGAAGGATTTCTGGGCCTCGGTCGCGATGAATGCCGGCCGCTACAGCGGCCGTCCGGTGCCCGCGCATGTCAAGCTGACGGGCCTCGAGCCCCGGCATTTCGCCATCTGGCTCGGCCATTTCGAAGAGGTCCTGAAGGACACGGCCCCCCATCCGGACGCCGTCCCCTATTTCATGGAGCGGGCGCGCCGCATCGCGCAGAGCCTGGAATTCGCCATCTCCGGCCTGCCGCCGATCCTCGCCAAGGGAGAGCGCACATGAGCACCGTCGGCCTCATCGTCATCGGCGCGGAAGTCGCCACCGTCCTGTTCTTCGCCGTCTATCTCGCGGCGCTCACCGTCGCCCTGCGCGAGGACCGCGCCGCCGGGCGCGTGCCGGTGCTGGACGCGACCGGCCGGGCGCTGTTCCGGGCCGCCAGATACGGCTTCACCATCGGCATCGCGGCGGTGGTCCTTCTCACCCTGTGGAACATCGCGGAGAGCATCGCATGAGCACGCCCATCAGCACGCAAGACACCGTCCGGCCGGTCCTCTGGCCCTGGCTGCTGCTGTGGGGCGCCGCCCCCATGCCGCTCTATATCTGGGCCGCCGTCGCGCTGCTGCTGTAGCGACAAAGCGGCGGGCTCAGTCCGCCGCCTCTTCCTCCGCCAGCATCTCCAGCTCCAGCCAAGTGTCCTCGGCGGCTGCGAGCTTGGTCTGCAATTCGGTGAGCTTGGCCATCAGCGCATCGAAGCGCTTCGGGTCGCGGGCATAGAGGGTCTGGTCCTCCAGCTCGCCCTGCAGCTTGCCGATCTCCTTGCCCAGCTTCTCGATCTCCTTCGGCAGGGTCTTGAGCTGGTGCTGCTGGGTGAAGCTCATCCGCGACTTCTTCTTCGCCCGCTCCTCGGCGGGCTTCTCCTTCGCCGCTGACGGCTTGGCGCTGCCCGCGTCGCCCGCGCCCTTGCGCGCCGAGACGCCTTCGCCGCGCTGCGCCACCATGTCGGAATAGCCGCCGGCATATTCGCGCCACAGCCCGCCGCCCTCGGCAAAGACCGTCGACGTCGCCACCCGGTCGAGGAAGTCGCGGTCGTGGCTGACCAGCAGCACCGTGCCGGGATAGTCGGACAGCATCTCCTGCAACAGGTCCAGCGTCTCCAGGTCGAGATCGTTGGTCGGCTCGTCGAGCACCAAAAGGTTCGACGAGCGGGCCAGCGCCCGCGCCAGCATCAACCGGCCGCGCTCGCCGCCCGACAGGGCGGCAACCGGCGTGCGCGCCTGCTCGGGCGCAAACAGGAAGTCCTTCATATAGGAGACGACGTGGCGCGGCCCGTCCGGCAGCATCACCGTGTCGCCGCCGCTTCCCGTCAGCACCTCGGCGACGGTGTCCTCGTCCTTCAGCGTCTCACGCGACTGGTCCATCGTCACCATGGTCAGCCCCGAGCCGAGGATCACCTCGCCGCTGTCGGGCTGCAATTCGCCGGTCAGCAGCTTCAAGAGCGTCGTCTTGCCGGCGCCATTGGCACCGACGAGGCCGACCCGGTCGCCGCGCAGGATGCGGAGCGAAAAATCCTTCACCACCGGCCCGCTGCCGTAATCCTTGGAGATGCCGCGCGCCTCGATCACCCGCTTGCCGGAAACCTCCATCTCGCCGACCGTCAGCTTGACCGTGCCCTGCGGCCCGCGATGGTCCTTCTTCTGGGCGCGCAGGTCGGCGAGTTCGCGCACCCGGCGCATGTTGCGCTTGCGCCGGGCGGTGACGCCATAGGTCATCCAGTGTTCCTCGCGCTTGATCTTCTGCGCGAGTTTCTGCTGGTCGCGTTCCTCCTGCTCGAACACCTCGTCGCGCCAGGCCTCGAAATGGGCGAAGCCCTTGTCGAGCCGCCGGGCGATGCCCCGGTCGATCCACACGGTGGCGCGGGTCAGATCGGCAAGGAACCGCCGGTCGTGGCTGATCAGGACGATGGCCGAGCGCATCGAGGCGAGCTCGCTCTCCAGCCATTCGATGGCCGGCAGGTCGAGATGGTTGGTCGGCTCGTCGAGCAGCAGGATGTCCGGCTCCGGCGCCAGCGTGCGGGCGAGCGCCGCCCGCCGCTTCTCGCCGCCGGAAAGCTGCGCCGGCGCCTCCCGGCCGGTCAGGCCGAGCACGTCGAGCAGGTATTGCGCCCGGTACGGGTCGTCGCCCGGCGCCAGCCCGCCGCTGGCATAGTCGAGCACGGTGGCATAGGCGGACAGGTCCGGCTCCTGCGGCAGGTAGCGGATGGTCCGTCCCGGCTGCACGAAGCGCTCGCCGTGATCGGCCTCCACCAGCCCGGCGGCGATCTTCAGCAGCGTCGACTTGCCCGAGCCGTTGCGCCCGACAAGGCCAATGCGATCGCCTTCGCCGACCTGCAATTCGGCCGAGGTCAGGAGCGGCGTGCCGCCGAAGGTCAGGGCGATGTCGCGAAGGTGGAGAAGGGGAGGGGCCATGGGTGTCCGGGTCGGGGTTGTATCGCGATTTTGCTGCGGCCATGCGCCGGCAGCCTGCGGCCGCGCTGCCTGTTGCCTGCGCGGCTCGGCACCGTCCTAGGACGGAAAGCCTGTCTCAGTCCAGAGCCTTCACCCTTGTCAGCAGCGCGCGCGTCATCCCCATCAGCTTGCGCATCTCCTCGCGTGCCTGCTCCGGCGCGCGCGCCGCGATCGCGTCCAGCACCTTGGCATGCTGGCCGAGGGCGATCGGGTCGCTGACGCCGGGATCGGAGGTGATCCGGATCGAGGCCCGCAGCGCGTTCTCGATGCAGGCGCCGAGGCCCGACAGCAGCGCATTGCCGCTGGCGGTCAGCATCAGCCGGTGGAAGCGGACATCGGCGGCCTGGGTCGCCGGCGTGCGGTTGCCGTCGGCAAGGCCCATGGCGTCCAGCGCCTCGCGCATCGCCGCGATCTCCTCCTCGCTGGCGTTCTGCGCCGCCAGCGCGGCGGCCTCCGGCTCCACCATCTCGCGGATGCTGACCAGTTCGGCCAGCAACTGGCCCTGCGGCACCACCTTCTGCCGCCAGGCCAGCATCTGGTCGTCGAGATAGTTCCAGTCCAGTTCCGGGCGGACGCTGGTGCCGTGCTTCGGGCGCGAGGTGATCAGCCCCTTGCCGACCAGGATCTGCAGCGCCTCGCGCAGGCAGGTGCGGCTGACGCCGAGGCTGCCCAAGAGGTCGGCCTCCGTCGGCAGTGTTCCGCCGGGAGGATAGGTGCCGTCCAGGATCCGCAGCGCGATCGTCTCGGCGACGGTCGACTTCAGGTTGCCGCGCATCGGCGGGGAGACGGGCGGCACATTGGTCTTGTGTTTGTGCATGGTCCCTGTCGCGCTTGGAGCTTCGCCGTCTATGGCTTCCGCTATTGCACCGGCCAAATCAAGCGAAAGCGGCCGGTTCTCCCGCAGCGGCAGCGTCATCACGCCACATTTATCGGAATTGTGGCCGGCCGTTGCGCGGCTGCACTCGCGAACGGGGCGCCGATCGGATATTGAGGCAGGAGCTTCGCGGGGCGCAGGGCGAAGCACCAGACCGGAGCATGGATTGATACGCATGGACGCCGAAACACCCGACCGCAGCCCGATCCGGCTCAGCCGCCGCGCCTTTCTCGTCGGCGCTCCGCTGGCGCTTGCCGCCTGCCAGAGCGACGGCATCGCCACCACCGGCCTTCCCGTCACCCCGGGCCTCGCCAAGGGACCGCCGCTGCCGGGCGAGGATTTCGACTACGCCTCGGCCTATGCGGCGGTGACCGATTACGATTTCAAGGTTCCCGCGCTCGCCTACAAGAAGTTCGACCGCAAGTATTGGCGCCAGGTCGTCGACTACGACACCCGCCATCCGGCCGGCACGATCATCGTCGACCCCTACGGCAAGTTCCTCTACTGGACCCTGCCGGGCGGCAAGGCGCTGCGCTACGGCATCGGCGTCGGCAAGGCCGGCTTTGCCTGGTCGGGCGAGGCCAAGGTGCGGGTCAAGCGCGTGTGGCCGCTCTGGCGCCCTCCGCGGGAGATGATCGACCGCAATCCGCATCTGGAGAAGTACTGGAAGGACGGCTATCCGCGCGGGCCGCAGAACCCGCTCGGCGCCCGCGCCCTCGACCTGTGGCAGGGCAGCGTCGACACGCTGTACCGCATCCACGGCACCAAGGAGCCGGAAAGCATCGGCCGCAGCGCCTCGTCCGGCTGCATCCGCATGTGGAACCAGGACATCATGGACCTGTTCGAGCGGGTGCCGACCCACACCAATGTGGTGGTGCTGAGCAAGGCGCCGGCCAGCGCCTGAGCCGTTTCCCGGCTCTTGTGTGCCCTGACGCGGCGCGCCTGCGCCGCCCCTAAGCCATCACGCGGCGCGCCTGCGCCGCATCGGCCCGGACGAGCGAGGCGACGAAGTCGTTGAACCGCTCGCCCTGGATCAGGATATGCGAGCGCAGGGCGCTTTCCGCCTTGCGATCGTCGCCGGCCAGGATCGCATCGACGATCGTCTGGTGCTCGCTCAGCGAATTGCCGACCCGGTTGCGCACCCGCAATTGCAGCCGCCGATAGGGCTTCAGCCGGTTCTGCAGCGCCCGCGCCTGTTCGGCGAGGAAGCTGTTGCCGCTGCCGCGATAGATCGTGTCGTGGAACGTCTCGTTGGCATAGAAATAGGCGTCGGGCTCGCCCGCGTCGGCCGCCTGCGTACAGGCCTCATGCGCTGCCAGCAGGTCCCGGTGATCGGCCGCGGTCATCCGCCGGCAGGCCAGCCTTGCGCACATCGCCTCCAGCTCCGCCATCACCTCGAACATCTCGATCAGCCGCGAGACGCCGATCTCCTGGACGAAGGCGCCGCGTCGCGGCCGGATCTCGACCAGGCCGGAGGCGGACAGGGCGATCAGCGCCTCGCGGATCGGCGTCCGCGAGACGTTGAAGCGCTTGGCGAGCGACACCTCGTCGAGCCGGGTTCCGGGGGTGAAAACACCGGTCGCGATGTCGTATTCCAGCGCTTCCCGCAGGACCTGGGCCGTGCGGGGGGCGGGTTTGGGGGTGTTTGGCGAAGCATCCATTCCCGGATTTTATGCAATGATTCCTCTCTTGTATACAAAAACCGTTGACTTGAATGCGCGGACCATGGTCACCTTGAGGAGAGGCGGGCTGCTGTCGCGAAAAAACGCGGACGCGGGTGCCGTCCGGACATGCAGCCGACCGCCACGCAGAGGGCCGGTCGGCATTGGGAGGAAACAATGTTCAGGAAATTCACCAAGGCCGCTCTCGGCCTGACCACCGCCCTTGCCCTGGCCGTGCCGGCCGCCCATGCCGCCGATGTGGTGCTGAAGGCCTCGCACCAGTGGCCGGGCGGCAAGGGCGACGTGCGCGACGAGATGGTCCAGCTTCTCGCCCGCGAGGTCGCCAACGCCAATGTCGGCATCGAGATCAAGGTCTATCCCGGCCAGTCGCTGTTCAAGGCGAACGAGCAGTGGGGCGCCATGACCAAGGGCCAGCTCGACATCTCCGCCTTCCCGCTCGACTATGCCTCGGGCCGCCATCCGCAGTTCTCGGCGACCCTGATGCCGGGTCTCGTGCGCAACCATGATCGCGCCACCCGCCTCAACACCTCGCCCTTCATGGACGACATCAAGAAGATCGTGAACGATGCCGGCGTCGTCGTCATCGCCGACGCCTGGCTTGCCGGCGGCTTCGCCTCCAAGAAGCAGTGCATCACCTCGCCGGAGAGCATGAAGGGCCAGGTCACCCGTGCCGCCGGTCCGGCTTTCGAGCAGATGCTGGTCGGGGCCGGCGGTTCGATCTCCTCCATGCCGTCCTCGGAGATCTATACCGGCCTGCAGACCGGCGTTCTCGACGCCGCCAACACCTCGTCCGGGTCCTTCGTCTCCTTCCGCCTCTACGAGCAGACCACCTGCCTGACCGCGCCGGGCGCCAATGCCCTGTGGTTCATGTATGAGCCGATCCTGATGTCCAAGCGGAGCTGGGACAAGCTCAACAAGGAGCAGCAGGACGCGCTTCTGGCCGCCGGCAAGGTCGCCGAGGACTATTTCGCGGCCGAGGCCAAGGGGCTGGACGATGCCATGATCAAGGTCTTCAAGGACGCTGGCGTCGAGGTCGTGGAGATGTCGCCGGAGGACTATGACGCCTGGCTCGCCATCGCCAAGGAGACCTCCTACAAGAACTTCTCCGAAAACGTTCCGGGCGGCGAGGAGCTGATCGCCAAGGCCCTGGCGGTCGACTGACCGCCTGACGCCGGCGGCGGCGCGCCGCCGGCATTCGCCCTGCGCGGGGCCGGCACCACCGGTCCCGCACTTTCCAACACCTGCGCTTGCCGACACCGCCGGCCGTCCCGCCGGCCGGGGAGGGGCTTTGTCCCGGCGGGCGCCGATGCAACCGGAACCCTACGGCGATGTCCTTCTACATAAACGCGGTTTCCGCCGTCTCGCGCCTCTTCGGAGTGATCGCGATGCTGCTGACGGCAAGCGCCGCCCTGGTCGTCACCCACATGGTCGTGGTGCGCTACTTTCTCGACGGCTCGACCATCTGGCAGACGGAATACGTGATCTACGCCCTGGTCGCGGCCACCTTCCTCGGCTCGCCCTATGTGCTGCTGCACAGGGGCCATGTGAATGTCGACCTGCTGCAACTGCGCGCCGCGCCGGTCGCCCGCCGGGCGATGCAGACCATCTCGGCGCTGGTCGGCATCGCCTTCTGCGCCCTGCTCGCCTGGTCGGGCTGGGAGCATTTCCATGAGGCCTGGTCCTTCGGCTGGCGCACCAGCACCGTGTGGGCCATCCCCTTGTGGATCCCCCTGCTGCCGCTGCCGGTCGGCGTCGGTCTGATGGTGCTGCAATACATTGCCGAAATCATGAAAATTCAGGGAGGCGCGCGATGACGCCCATGCTCTGGGGCGCCGGCGTGCTCGTCTCGCTGCTCGCGCTTCTCGCGGTCGGCACGCCGATCGCCTTCGCCCTCGGCTTCGTCTCGATCATGGCGCTGATCCTCGCCGACGGCTGGGGCAGCGTGTCGATCCTCGGCGAGACCTTCTTCGGCGGCCTGGCCTCCTTTGGCCTTGTCTCGATCCCCATGTTCATCCTGATGGGCGCGGCCGTTGCCTCCTCGCCCGCCGGCAAGGATCTTTACGAGGCGCTCGACCGCTGGCTCAACCGGGTGCCCGGCGGCCTCGTCCTGTCCAATCTCGGCGCCTGCTCGATCTTCGCCGCCCTGTCCGGCTCCTCGCCCGCCACCTGCGCCGCCATCGGCAAGATGGGCATCCCGGAGATGACCAAGCGCGGCTATCCGAACGAGATCGCCGCCGGCTCCATCGCCGCCGGCGGCACGCTCGGCATTCTCATTCCGCCGTCGATCACCATGATCGTCTACGGCATCGCCACCGAGACCTCGATCGGCCGGCTGTTCCTTGCCGGGCTGCTGCCGGGCGTGATGCTCACCGCCTTGTTCATGGCCTGGACCATCTACGACTGCCGCCGCCGCGGCGTCGGCCTCGACATGCTCGGCCGCCGCTTCTCGTTCCGCGAGCGTGTCGAGGTGCTGCCGCGCGTGCTGCCGTTCGTCGGCATCATCGTGGCGATCCTCTACGTGCTCTATGGCGGCGTCGCGACCCCGTCGGAGGCGGCCGGCGTCGGCGCGCTGTTCTGCCTGATCTTCGTGGCGCTGATCTACCGGCTGTGGAAGCTGTCGCTCTACAGTTCGCTGTTCCGCGACACGCTGAAGGAAAGCGTCATGATCATGATGATCATCGGCGCCTCGGAACTGTTCTCCTTCGCCCTGTCCTCGCTGTTCATCACCCAGACCATCGCGGAATGGATCGCCGCGCTCGACGTCAACAAATGGGTGCTGATGGCGATCATCAACCTCTTCCTGCTGTTCGCCGGCTTCTTCCTGCCGCCGGTGGCGGTGATCCTGATGACCGCGCCGATCCTGCTGCCGATCATCATCCAGGCGGGCTTCGATCCCTACTGGTTCGCGGTCATCCTCACCATCAACATGGAGATCGGGTTGATCACCCCACCGGTCGGGCTCAACCTCTATGTCATCAACGGCATAGCGCCCAGCATCTCGCTTCCCGAGATCCTGCGCGGATCGATCCCCTATGTCGGATGCATGGTTGTCGGTATCGTGTTGCTGTGCCTGATGCCGGAGATCGCGCTCTGGCTTCCGAACCTCGTCATGGGACCCGGCCTATGAGCAGCACCAGCTTCTTCAACGACCTTCTCGCCTCGATCGCCGAGCAGGGGCGCCAGCTTCTCGACCTGCGGCGGGACCGCTCGCCGAGCGGCCGGGCGCTTGGCGATCTGTGCGAGGCGTTGCTGTCGGGGCGGGGCGAGGCCTCCGGCGTCGCCCTGGCGCGCGACGTGCTGGCGAGCTACGCGGCGCTGCCGCCGCAGGGGCGGGCCGAGTTCTTCGACGAACTCGCCGCCCGCTTCGGCCCGGACCGCGACAAGGTCGAGGAAGCGGCCCGCGCCGTGCTCGAGGACCCATCGGACGAGGCGCGCCTGCGCCGTCTCCACAAGGTCTCCGAGCCGCGCCGGCAGGAGCTGATCCGCCGGCTCAATCTGGCGCCGGGGGGCACCTCGGCGCTGGTCGGCATGCGGCGCGAGCTGCTGGCGGGCCTGCGCGAGCATCCCGGCTGGGCCGATGTCGACCGCGATTTCGAGCACCTGTTCTCGTCCTGGTTCAACCGCGGCTTTCTCGTCATGCGCCGCATCGACTGGTCGACGCCGGCGGTGATCCTGGAGCGGATCATCCGCTACGAGGCGGTGCACGAGATCCGCGACTGGGACGACCTGCGCCGGCGCATCGACGTGCCCGACCGGCGGCTCTATGCCTTCTTCCATCCCGCGCTGGTCGACGATCCGCTGATCTTCGTCGAGGTGGCGCTGATGCGGGCGATCCCCGACGCGGTGCCGCCGATCCTTGCCGAGCAGCGCGAGGGCATCGACGCGGCCGAGGCCAGCACGGCCGTCTTCTATTCCATCTCCAACTGCCAGGAGGGGCTGCGCGGCATCTCCTTCGGCAATTTCCTGATCAAGCAGGTGGTGGAGGAGCTGCGCCGCGACCTGCCGGGGCTGAAGACCTTCGTCACCCTGTCGCCGGTGCCGGGCCTGCGCGCCTGGCTCGGCACGGCGCTGGCGGAAGAGGGCCACCCGGCGCTCTCCGTCCTGTCGCCGGAGCTGCGCGAGCTCCTGGAAAATGGCGGCGGCGGAGCGCCGCTGCCGGAGGAGGCGCGCGAGCCCCTGCGCGCCCTTTGCGCCCATTACCTGGTGCGCGAGAAGCGCGGCAGCCGGCCGCTCGATCCGGTCGCCCGCTTTCATCTTGGCAACGGCGCGCGGCTGGAGCGCGTCAACTGGCAGGCCGATCCTTCACCCAACGGGCTGCGCCAATCCTTCGGGCTGATGGTCAACTATCTTTACGACCTCGGCGATATCGAGAAGAACCACGAGGCCTTCGCCGCCCAGGGCACGGTCGCTGCCGCCAGCGCCGTCACCCGACTGCTGAAATCCGTCCCCGAACTCAAGACACAGGCACCGGACCCCGTCGCATGACGCAAGACAATCACCTCCTCTCCCGCATCCGCGCCGCCATCCGCAACGAGCAGGCGCCGTTCATCGAAACCCCCTCGGGAGAGGTCATCACCTATGGCGGGCTGCTCGCCCGCTCCGCCGCCTATGCCAATGCGCTCGCTGCCCTCGGCGTCAAGCCGGGCGACCGCGTCGCCGTGCAGGTGGAAAAGTCGGTCGACGCCCTGATGCTCTATCTCGGCACCGTGCGCGCCGGCGCCGTGTTCCTGCCGCTCAACACCGCCTATACCCCGGCCGAGATCGACTATTTCGTCGGCGACGCCGCCCCGGCGCTGCTGGTCTGCGACCCGGCCCGCAAGGACGCGCTCGCGCCCATCGCGCAGAAGGTCGGCGCGCGGGTGGAGACGCTGGATCCCGAGGGGCGCGGCAGCCTCCGCGATGCTGCGGATGCGGCCGCCACTGAATTCGGCGACGTTGCCCGCGGCGCCGACGATCTGGCCGCGATCCTCTACACCTCCGGCACCACCGGGCGCTCCAAGGGCGCCATGCTCAGCCACGAGAACCTTGCCTCCAACGCCGCCGTTCTCGTCGACGTCTGGCATTACACGGCGAACGACGTGCTGCTGCACGCGCTGCCGATCTTCCACACCCACGGGCTCTTCGTCGCCACCAACGTGACGCTGCTGGCCGGCGGCTCCATGCTGTTCCTGCCGAAGTTCGATCTCGACGAGATCCTGCGGCTGATGCCGCGCGCCACCACCATGATGGGCGTGCCGACCTTCTACGCCCGCCTGCTCGGCACCGACCGCTTCACCCGCGAGCTCGCCGCCCATATGCGCCTGTTCGTCTCCGGCTCGGCGCCGCTCTCGGCCGAGGTGCACAAGGCCTTCAGCGCCCGCACCGGCCACGCCATCCTCGAGCGCTACGGCATGACCGAGACCAACATGAACACCTCCAACCCCTATGACGGCGACCGCCGTCCGGGTACCGTCGGCTTCCCGCTGCCGGGCGTGGAGCTGCGCATCGCCGATCCGGACAGCGGCGCGGTGCTGGCTGAGGGCGAGGTCGGCGTCATCGAGGTCAAGGGCCCGAACGTCTTCAAGGGCTACTGGCAGATGCCGGAAAAGACCGCGTCCGAGTTCCGGGCCGACGGCTTCTTCATCACCGGCGACATGGGCCTTGTCGACGAGCGCGGCTATGTCTCCATCGTCGGCCGTGCCAAGGACCTGATCATCACCGGCGGCTTCAACGTCTATCCGGCCGAGGTCGAGGCGGCGATCGACGAGATCGAGGGCGTCGCCGAGAGCGCGGTGATCGGCGTGCCCCATGCCGATTTCGGCGAGGGCGTCGTCGCCGTGGTTGCCGCCCACAAGGGCGTCGCGCTCGATCCGGAAGCGGTGGTCGCCCCGCTCGCCGAGCGTCTTGCCCGCTTCAAGCAGCCGAAGAAGGTCTATGTGCTGCCCGAGCTGCCGCGCAACACCATGGGCAAGATCCAGAAGAACGTGCTGCGCGACATGTACAAGGACACGTTCGCTTGAACGTGCCCTGCTGACGCGTCCGCGGGGCGCCCTGAAACAGAAAACCCGGGAGCGTCGGCTCCCGGGTTCGTTTTTTCCGTATCGGCCGATCAGGCGGCGCGCGTCGGCTTGCCGTGCTGCGCTTGCCCGTGTGCCGCGACGGGCTTGCGCACCTCGTCATACTTGCGAAGGTCCCCGTCGAGGGCCGCCGACAGCGCGTCGAGCGCGGCGAGCACCTCGGCGCTGGCGATGTCGAGTTCGGCAAGGCGCCGGGCCGTGGCCGCGCTGTCGCCGGCCGCATGCGCCTCCAGCGCGGCCTTGCCCACGGCATGGACCCGCTGGTGCGGCGCCTTGACCGCGACATAGGCCGGGTGCGCGCGGATTTCCTCTGAGTCCAGTGAATCGTACCACTTGCCCAGACGGCAGCCGTGATCATCAGCGAGCGTCGCGGCGGTCAGGTTGGCGGCACCGATGATCGTGTCGACGATCTGCTTCTTGAACATGACGTGGTCGATCTTGGTCATCTCGCACATCGACCGGTGCGAGGCCGGGTTGAACCACGCCCGCGCATTGTCGGAGAAGCGCACGTTGCTGGATTGCAGCCGGCCGCTCATCGACATGAGCTGGCTGTCGTTCTCCACGCTGAGATCGGCGACGCCGGTGATGCTGCGGGCGATCTCCTGGCTCGCTTCCTTCTGCTGCTGGAGGATCTGCGAGACATCCTGCATGCGCCCGGACACTTCGCCGATCTGCGCGCTGATCGCGTGCATCCGGTCGTTGGCGCCGGCGATCGTCTCCTGCCCCCGTTCCACCGCCTCGCGGGACTCGGCGATGGCCTGCTGGGTGGTGACCATGCCCTCCTTCAGCGCCTCGATCCGCTGGGTGATGTCCTCGGTCGCCTTCGCCGCCTGGGTGGCGAGATTCTTCACCTCGCTCGCCACCACGGCAAAGCCGCGTCCGGCCTCGCCGGCGCGCGCCGCCTCGATGGTGGCGTTGAGGGCGAGGAGGTTGGTCTGGTTGGCGATGTTCTCGATGACGCTCAGGAATTCGCCGATCTGCTCCGACGCCCGTTGCAGCGAGCTCAGGTTCTCCGAGCTCTCGCGCGAGGCTTGCGCGATATCGGACATGCGCTGCGACACGTCCTGCATGGCGCGCAGGCCCTCCGCGACGGCTGCGTTGGTGGCATCGGCCTGGCGGGCGGCGCTGTCGCTGTTTTCGGCGATCTGCTCGACCGAGGTCACCAGTTCCGTCGCCGCCGCCGAGATCGCCTGGCCGCTTTCCCGCGCCTGGCGGGTGTTGCGCGACAGGGTCGCCATGCTGACGGCGACGTCGTTGACATCGGCCACCGTGCCGGTCAGGCCGCGCAGCGAGGCAAGCTCGGTCTCGTGGCGGTTCTCCTCCTCCCGTTGCCGCAGCATGCCGTTTTCATAGGCGTTGTAGGAGACGATCATGTCGAGGAAGGTGCGGCTGACCAGCACCTGCAGCGCCTGGGCGAGCTTCGTCGGCTGCAGCCGGTAGCGGCTGGCGAGCGCCGGGATCGCCTCCACCAGCATGCGGCCATAGGAGGCCAGATACCATTTCGGCTCCAGCTTGATGCGCACATGCGCCTCGCCGATCCTGACGGCGCGGGCCTCGAACGCCGCATCGGCGTCGTGGTTGAAGATATAGTCCCAGTGGCTGGTCTGGGCAGCCTTCAGCCGGGGCACGTCCTGGCCCTTGACGCCGAGCTTCGGCGCCAGCTCGGGGTTCTTGGCGATCGTGTCGTAGAAGGCGTCGAGAACCCCCGGCATGGCCGGCTTCAACTTCTCCCAGACGGCTTTCGCCTGGCCGGTGTCGAAGGCGTTGGCACCGATGAAGCCGGCGATGTCCGCGCTCATGCTTCCGGAATGCGAGGCTGCGCCGCTTGGGCGTTGCGCGGGGTTCATGACGTTCCTCCGAAGACTGGGTATTTTCCTCACCATTCGGCTGAACGGGTAAACAGCCGCCTAACAGTTCTGACAGTGTGAATATTTTACAAGCAGCTAGCGTTGCCTCGGCGGACGACACAACCCCGCCGGGCGCTCCGCTTTGGCGCGGGGGGCGAATCGCCGATAGTCGTCCCGTTCCCGCGAATGGCCCTTGCAATGCGCTGGCCGGGCTGCCATGCCGGCGGGACCGTTCGACTTCGATCACGCGAGACCATCGGCACGAATGACTGTCAGCATCGACATGGGCGAGGTGAGGGGAGCGGGATCGGCCGCCTCCTGCCAATTCGATCTCGAGGAGCTGCTCGCGACGCGCCTGCTCGTCCAGGGCAATTCCGGCTCGGGCAAGTCGCATCTGCTGCGCCGCCTGCTGGAGCAGAGCGCCCCCTGGGTGCAGCAGGTCGTCATCGATCCGGAAGGCGATTTCGTCACCCTGTCGGAGCGCTTCGGCCATGTGGTGGTCGATGCCGCCGGCAGCGAGCGCGACCTTGCGGTCATCGCCTCGCGCGTGCGCGCCCACCGTGTCTCCGTGGTGCTGAACCTTGAGGGCCTTGAGCCCGACCGGCAGATGAAGGCGGCCGCCGCCTTCCTCAACACCCTGTTCGAGGCCGAGCGCGACCACTGGTATCCGGTCCTCGTCGTCGTCGACGAGGCGCAGCTCTTCGCGCCTGCCGCCTCCGGCGACACGGGGGAGGAGGCGCGCCGCGTCGCCCTCGGTGCCATGACCAACCTGATGTGCCGCGGCCGCAAGCGCGGCCTTGCCGGCGTCATCGCCACCCAGCGTCTCGCCAAGCTCGCCAAGAATGTCGCCGCCGAAGCGTCCAACTTCCTGATGGGCCGCACGTTCCTCGACATCGACATGGCCCGCGCCGCCGACCTGCTCGGCATGGAAAAGCGCCAGGCGGAAGCCTTCCGCAATCTCGAGCGCGGCCATTTCGTCGCCCTCGGGCCGGCCGTCTCGCGCCGTCCGATGACGGTGCGCATCGGCGCGGTGGAAACCGCCGGCCGCGGCGGTGGTCCGCGCCTCACCCCGCTGCCGCAGGGCCGTCCGGAGGACCTGCAGGACCTGCTGTTCCAGCCGGCGAGCCAGGACGAGAGGGTCGCCGCCGAGCGCCCGCCGGTGCAGCAGGCGATTCCCGCCTCCGAGGTGCTGGAGCGCCTGACCCGCCAGGCGGCGAAGCGCGAGGAGGCGGAGACCGGGCCGCTCGACCGCGAGGCGCAGGACAAGGTGGTGGATGCGGTGATCGCCGAACTGCTTGGCGATGGCGAGGCGGCGTTCCAGCCGATGGCCGCCCTCTATCAGGATTTCCTCGTGCGCTGCCGCATTGCCCGCCTGCCCGGCCGCCCGCCGGAACTGCCCGAGTTCCGCCAGCGCGTCGCGCTGGCGCGGGCCGGCGTCGAGCCGAGCGACATCGACCCGTCGGTCTGGTCGGCGGCCGAGACCGTCGCCGCCAGCCTTCCCGAGGAGATGCGCGGCGTCTATCTGCTGCTCGCCAAGGCGGCGCTGGAGGGGCGTCCCTGTCCGCCCGACAGCGAGATCGCCCGCGCCTACGGCACCCGCTCGCCGGGCCGCGCCCGCTGGCTGCTCACCCATATGGAGGAGCAGGGCGTTCTCGTCTGCGCCAACGATCTGCGCGGCAACCGCATCGTCACGCTGACCGATCTCGACTGCCGCACCGCGCCGCTGTCCTCGCGCGCCGCCGGCTGAGTCGGCCCCGTTGCGCCCGGCCGGCTGCCAGCATTTGGGCACAGTGCCCGATTGCTCGCCTTGTCAGTGCTGACAGGCCGGTCTAATCTTTTCAGCGATTTCTCATGCACAGCGCGGTTTCGGTCATCATCCGGGGGCTCGGGCCGCATGAACCTCTCCGGCTCGGCAAAGGGGCGCCGACCGGTCAGCCTTGGGGTTATTGCCAGATGAGCTACCGGAGCGTGTCCGCCATCGGAACCGCCATCGGAACCGCCATTGTCGCCTTGGCGGTGGCGGGGGGCGTGGCCTTCGTCAGTTGGCCGGACGGGCCGTCCTTCCTCGCCTCCGCGACATCCACCGTGGCCACCTCGCCCGCCACCGCCTCGCCGGGCGGTGCCGCGACCGGCCAGCGACGGGGCGTTGCCGTGGAGACGGCGCTGGTCGGCGTGCGCGACCTTGTCGAGGACATCCGCGCCTTCGGCACGCTGGTTGCCAACGAGTCCGTCGTCATCTCGCCGGAGATCGCCGGCCGCGTCGCGCGCATCGGCTTCGCCGAGGGGCAGGCGGTCGGGGAAGGCGACGTGCTGGTCGAGCTCGACGCGCAGATCCTGCGCGCCGAACTCGACAAGGCGCAGTCCGAGGTGGCGCTGGCCGAGGCCAATTTCGAGCGCGCCCGCAAACTCGCCGAGCAGGGCAGCGGCACCCTGCGCGCCCGCGACGAGACCTCGCAAGGCTACACCGCGGCCCAGGCCAACCTGGCGCTGGCCGAGGCGCGCCTTGCCAAGACCTCTATCGCCGCACCCTTTTCCGGCATCGTCGGCTTCCGCAACATCAGCGTTGGCGCCTATGTCAGCCCCGGCGACCGCATCGTCGAACTCGCCAGCGTCGATCCGCTGAAGGTCGAGTTCCGCGTCTCCGAGACCCATCTGCCCAACCTCAGGGTCGGCCTGCCGGTCAACGTCACCCTTGACGCGCTGCCCGGCGAGGCGATCACCGGCAAGATCACCGCCATCGACCCGATCGTCGACGTGTCGGGCCGCGCCATCCGCCTGCGCGCCGAACTGCCCAATCCGGACGGACGCCTGTCGCCCGGCCTTTTCGCCCGCATCCGCATCGTCATCGCGGAGCGCAGCGCGGCGATGGTGGTGCCCGAGGCGGCGCTGTTCCGCGACGAGGGCCGGCTCTATGTCTACCGGCTCGAGGGCGGCAAGGCGGTCAAGACCCCCATCGAGATCGGCCTGCGCAGCCCCGGCGATGTCGAGGTCCGCTCCGGCCTTGCCTCCGGCGCGGTGGTCGTCACCGCCGGCCAGTTGCTGCTGCGCGACGGCGCCGCCGTCGAGGTGGTCGACGGCCCGGCCGGGGGCTGAGCCATGCTGGAGTTCTTCGTCCGCAAGCCGGTCTTCGCCTCCGTCGTCAGCCTGATGGTGCTGCTGCTCGGCCTCGTCTCCTTCGTCCGCCTGACGGTGCGCGAATATCCCAACATCGACCCGCCGGTCGTCTCCGTGCGCACCGATTATCCCGGCGCCAGCGCCGAGATCATCGAGTCCCAGGTCACCCAGGTGCTGGAGGGCTCCATCGCCGGCATCGGCGGCGTCGAAGTGCTGGAAAGCCGCTCGCGGCCGGAATCGAGCCGCATCACCGTCCGCTTCCTGCTGTCGGTCAATCCGGACGAGGCCGCCAACGACGTGCGCGACCGCGTCAGCCGGGTGCGCGGCCGCCTGCCGGCCGAGGTGTCGGAGCCGGTCGTCTCCAAGGTCGAGGCCGACGCCCAGGCGGTGGTCTTCATCGCCCTGACCAGCGACCGCGCCTCGCCCATCGAGGTGTCGGATTATGCCGACCGCTACATCCGCGACCGGCTGCAGAACCTGCCGGGCGTCGCCGAGGTCAACATCTTCGGCGAGCGGCGCTACGCCATGCGCGTGTGGGTCGACCGCACCCGCCTTGCCGCCTACGAACTGACCGTCCAGGACGTGGAAAACGCCCTGCGCCAGCAGAATGTCGAGGTGCCCTCGGGCCGCATCGAGAGCTTCGACCGCGAGTTCACCGTGCTCTCGCGCACCGGCCTGACCACCAGCGAGCAGTTCCGCCGCATCGTCGTCAAGGACGCGGGCGGCTTTTCCGTGCGGCTCGGCGATGTCGCGCGGGTCGAGATCGGGCCGGAGGACGAGCGGCGCACCACCCGCTACAAGGGCGAGAACGCGGTGATCCTCGGCGTCGTCAAGCAGGCGACCGCCAATCCGCTCGACGTCTCGCGGGCGCTGAGCGCGGCGCTGCCCGACATCCGCCGCGATCTGCCGGAGGGCATGAACGCCGACATTTCCTATGACCGTTCGATCTTCATCGACCGGTCGATCGAGGCGGTGTTCGCCACCATCGCCGAGGCGGTGGTGCTGGTCGTCCTCGTCATCTTCTTCTTCCTGCGCTCGCTGCGGGCGACGCTCATCCCCATGGTGACGATCCCGGTGTCGCTGGTCGGCGCCTGCATCTTCATCTATGCGCTCGGCTTCTCCATCAACACGCTGACGCTGCTCGCCATGGTGCTCGCGATCGGCCTCGTCGTCGACGACGCCATCGTCGTGCTGGAAAACATCCACCGCCACATCGAGAACGGCATGAAGCCGATCCGCGCGGCCATCGTCGGCATCAAGGAGATTTCCGGCGCCGTCGTCGCCATGACGCTGACGCTCGCCGCCGTCTACACGCCCGTCGCCTTCGCCGAGGGGCGCACCGGCAAGCTCTTCACCGAATTCGCGCTGACGCTGGCCGCCGCCGTGCTGATGTCCGGCCTGGTGGCGCTGACGCTGTCGCCGATGATGTGCTCCAAGCTGCTCAAGGAGCACGAGAAGCGCGGCCGCGTCTCGGCCGCCCTTGAACGTGGGCTGGATGCCCTGAACGACGGCTACCGGCGCCTGCTGCTGGTCTCGCTCAAGGTCCGCTGGCTGATCGTGCTGATGGTCTTCGCGGTGGCCGGCGCCTCCTGGATGCTGCTGACGACGCTCAAGTCGGAGCTCGCCCCGCTGGAGGATCGCGGCGTGCTGTTCATCTCCGGCTCGGCGCCGGAAGGTTCGACCATCGACTTCACCAGCCGCTACGCCCTGCAGGTCGAGCAGCTTCTCGCCGACATTCCCGAGGTGCGCTCCTATTTCGTCATCGCCGGCTCGCCGGAGGTCACCGACATCACCTCCTTCTCCCAGCTCCAGCCCTGGGAGGACCGTCAGCGCAGCCAGATGGAGATCGGCGCCGAATTGCAGCCGCAGATCCGCCGCGTCGCCGGCCTGCGCGCCTCGGTCAACCATCCCGGCTCCTTCGGCGTCAGCGCCCGCTCGCGGCCGATCGAGTTCATGATCCTGACCTCCGAGCCCTATGAGCAGCTCGACGCGATGGTCAACGACTTCCTCGCCGCCATCGAGGACAACCCCAATCTCGTCAACGTCACCAGCGACCTGGCGCTGAACAAGCCGCAGATCGAGGTGGAGCTCGACCGCGACCGCGTCGCCGACATGGGCGCGGGCGTGCTCACCGTCGGCCGCACCATGGAGACACTGCTCGGCGGGCGCAAGGTCACGCGCTTCAACATGAACGGCGAGCAATACGACGTCATCGTCCAGGTCGATCCCTCGGACCGCCGCACGCCCGGCGACCTTGAGGACATCTATGTCCGCGCCCAGAACGGCTCGATGGTCCAGCTCTCCAACCTGATCAGCGTGCGCGAGAGCGTCTCGCCCAAGGAGCTCAACCGCTTCAACCAGCTTCGCGCCGCCAAGATCGCCGGCAACCTCGCCCCCGGCTATTCGCTCGGCGAGGCGCTCGACTATCTGGAGGCGACGGCGCAGCGGGTGCTGCCCTCCAGCGCCCGCACCGACTATGGCGGCGTCTCGCGCGAGTTCCGCCAGACCGGCTCCAGCCTCGTCTTCATCTTCGTGCTGGCGCTCGGCTTCATCTATCTGGTGCTGTCGGCGCAGTTCGAGAGCTTCATTGATCCCTTCATCATCATGCTGACGGTGCCGCTGTCGATGCTGGGGGCGCTGGCGGTGATGCACCAGACCGGCGGCACGCTGAACATCTACAGCCAGATCGGCCTCGTCACGCTGATCGGGCTGATCACCAAGCACGGCATTCTCATCGTGCAGTTCGCCAACCAGCTTCAGGAGGCGGGCAAGAGCCGGTTCGACGCGGTGGTGGAGGCGGCGGCGCTGCGCCTGCGGCCGATCCTGATGACCACCGGCGCCATGGTCTTCGGCGCGGTGCCGCTGGCGCTGGCGGAAGGGGCGGGCGGCGAAAGCCGCCAGGCCATCGGCTGGGTGATCGTCGGCGGCATGTCCTTCGGCACGGTGCTGACGCTCTTCGTCGTGCCGACCGCCTACACGCTGTTTGCCCGCGACCGCTCCCGCTCGCGCGCAGCCGCCCCCGTGCCCTCCAGCCAGCCGGCGGAATAGGGCGGGCGGGGGTTGGAGAAAACACCCGCCAAGGGGGCCTCTGGTTTCCGGATCTTTGGCCCTCGGCCCCGTCCGGGACGACATCCTGAGAGGGAGGCACGATCTCGCGCTCCTCCGCTGCTCCGCGCGGGCGCTTGGGACGGGTGCGCGCTTTCCTCCCCTCTGCCGTCACCCCGGCCGCGCACAGCGCGCGCCGGTGCCTATTGGCTGCCAGAGCGGCGGCGAGGACGCGCTGGCCGAGCCCTACTCCTCGGCTGTCGTCCCGGTTTCGGCTTGCCGAAGACCGGGACCCAGTAACCCCAGGTCGTACGGATCGAGCGGTGACGTTGCCGCAAGATCACCGATGGCGATCGAACGGCTTGAGGTTGCAGCCCTCGCACACCCACACGCCCCGGCGGATACTGGACGCCTGCCTGCGCAGGCGTGACAGCCGTGGAGGTGGCGATGCGCTCCCGCCTCATGCCTGCCAAGGGTGCCTCTGGTTCCCGGATCTTCGGCCTTCGGCCTCGTCCGGGACGACATCCTGAGAGGGAGGCACGACCTCGCGCTCCTCCGCTGCTCCGCGCGGGCGCTTGGGACGGGTGCGCGCTTTCCTCCCCTCTGCCGTCATCAACTCTGTTGTTGGATCTGATCTCTGAGCCTTGCATTGAGGATGACGACGATCTTTCTCATGAGAGCGGCGATGGCGACGATTGGCTTCTTTCCGTTCTGGACAAGCCGTTGATAGAACAG